>NZ_JAETXJ010000003.1:300000-523311 GCF_022508225.1 Desulfovibrio sp. UIB00
CACCGGTCTTAATATCATCAAGGACACCTCCAACATGTTCCTGCGCCTCAACGACATTGTGCGCGGCGAATACACGGGGCGCATCATTTACAAGCGCACCGAGGTGGTGGAAAACACTGGCACGCACGAAAAGCGGCTCAAGTTCCTCTATAGCTGGCTGACCAAGCATCAGCGGCGCATGATCAGCTACAGTGACGAATTTTTCTCCAATGTAAGCAAGGTGTTGACCAACTACCTCTTTTCGCCAGACAATGACGAGGCCTTTGAAAACCTGCGCGAACTGTATCAGGAAGTCTGCACCCGGTTCAGCTACATCCAACAGGCCCGGCGCGTGCGCATACTGGAAGACCTCTGCCAGCGCACCTTCAAGGGTGCGCGCATCACCTACCAGCAGATGTTCCGGGAGGCCCTGAACCTGCTCAACGAGCTGAAGTTTGAAATCGTCAGCTTCTTCCCCGGCCTGGTTGACGCCGTCATCGACTGTGTGGAAAGAATCCTGCGCGACAGTTATCTGCAACGCAAATACGTTGAACCGCCGGAAGATACCCTTACCCCGGCCGGTCAGGAAATTCGTAAAAATTACAGACGTCTTGTTTCATTGCAGGACGGTTTCAAGGCTGTGCGCAAGGCGCGCAGCGGCAAGGAAAACGTGGTGGCATGAGCGTACCGTTTTTTTATCTGGCCCCTGAACTCTGGGGCGATACACCTCTTCTTGAAGGGCAGGAAGCCCGGCATCTGGGGCAGGTTCTGCGCGCGGAACCCGGCACCGAAGTGGGGCTTCTGGATGGCCGGGGCCGCTCGGGCATATTTGTGGTCTGCAAGGTGGGCAAAAAAAACGTGCAGCTCCAGCGCGTTTCTGAAACTGTCACCCCGGCTCCGCATTCGCGGGCCATTGTGGCGCTGGCCTACAGCAAGGCCGTGCGGCGCGGCTTTTTTATGGAAAAGGCCGTGGAGCTTGGCGCGCATGGCGTATGGCTGTGGCAGGGCGATCACAGCCAGGGCAAACTTTCTGCCGCCGCAGAAGAAGCATGCCTTGGGCAGATGATCGCCGGGGCAAAGCAGAGCGGCAACCCATGGCTGCCAGAAGTACGCGCCCTCTCGGGCGGCGTGGATCAACTCATCCATCTTTCGCACACTGCTGACCACCGTATTCTGCCCTGGGAACTTCAGGACGGCGTGCATATGCTCACCCCGGAAATGGCGGGTCAGCCCGGCCTTACCGTCTACGTGATCGGCCCCGAAGGCGGCTTTTCACAAAGGGAGCTGGCAGCCCTGGAAGCCGCCCACTTTACCGCCGTGAGCCTTGGCGCGCGCGTATTGCGCTGTGAAACCGCCGCAACGCTCTGCCTTGGCCTGCACTGGTGGGGTTCGCAGCTTGGCGGCAAGGCCGATGCCACCCAAGGGAGCGGAAAGTGACCGTAAGCAAGCCGCTGCCGGAGCGCATGCGGCCTGATGATCTGGCGCTTTTTCTGGGTCAGACCCATCTTGGCGACCGCCTGCGCTCACTTATGAAGTCCGGGCGTTTGCCCAGCCTGCTTTTTTTCGGCCCGCCCGGCTGCGGCAAATCAACCCTGGCCCTGCTGCTGGCTAAATCATCCGGCAAGCCCTATCTGCGTTTGAGCGCGCCCGAGGCTGGCTTGCAGCATCTGCGGCGCTCGCTGACGGGTGTGGAAATTCTTGTGCTGGACGAACTGCACCGATTTTCCAAGGCGCAGCAGGACTTTTTTTTGCCGCTGGTGGAATCGGGCGAACTGACCCTGCTTGCCACAACCACGGAAAACCCCTCGTTCAGCGTCACGCGCCAGTTGCTTTCGCGCCTGCATGTGCTGCGGCTGCGTCCCCTGGGCCGCCCTGAGCTTATGGAGCTTGCCCGGCGCGGCGCAAAAGACCTGCAGCTTGAAATGACCGATGATGTGGCCGACCTGCTGGCCGGGGTTTCACACGGTGATGCCCGCACCCTGCTGAATCTTGTGGAGTATGTTGGCGCTCTGCCGGAAGACCGGCGCGATCTGGAGCATATCAAGGCGGCGCTGCCCGAAGTGCTTATCCGGCACGACAAGGACGGCGATAACCACTATGAACTGGCCTCGGCGCTCATCAAGTCCATTCGCGGCAGTGATGTGGATGCGGCCCTGTACTATCTGGCCTGCCTGCTTGAAGGCGGCGAAGACCCGCGCTTTGTATGCCGCCGCCTGATACTTTCCGCCTCCGAGGATGTGGGGCTGGCCGACCCGGACGCGCTGGGGCTGGCTGTGGCCTGCCAGCAGGCCGTGGAATTTGTGGGCATGCCGGAAGGGTTCATTCCGCTGGCGGAAACCGTCACCTATCTGGCTCTTGCCAAAAAGAGCAATACCTCCTACGCGGCCTATCTCAACGCCGCCCGCGAGGTCAAACTTAACGGAGCGCGCCCGGTGCCGCTGCATCTGCGCAATCCTTCTACCCAGTTGCACAAGGAATGGGGCTACGGCAAGGAATACAAGTATCCCCACAATTACCCGGAATCGTGGATCGAGCAGTCATATCTGCCGACAGAACTGGAAGGCCGCAGGTTCTACCAGCCGCGCGAAAATGGCGAAGAGCCACGACTCAGCCAGTGGTGGCGCAAACTGCATAAAATCAAAAAAACGGACGAATAGGCATGAACCCCTTTGTTGACGGCGCTTTTGAAGCCAAGTTTCTCACGGGCGACACATACAGCAGTCAACCTGCCAGTGCGGGTTTTTTCAGCCGTATGCTGCCCTCGCTCAGCTTTTACAGCCGCCTGTTTCTCGGCCCGGTGCGCTGGCTGTGCTCCAGAGCTTCCAAGGGGCAGTGCGACGATGCCGCCTGGGTATATGCCAGCGCGTGGGTGGCAGACCTTGTGGAGCGCATGGGCTGCCCCATCCAGATTGAGGGCATGGACGCTATTGAAGCTGTGGACGGCCCCTGCCTGTTTGTGGCCAACCACATGAGCACGCTGGAAACATTCATGCTTCCAGCCATGATCCGGCCCCGCCGCCAGGTGACTTTTGTGGTCAAAAAAAGCCTCACCACCATGCCGCTTTTTGGCCCGGTGATGTGCTCGCGCGACCCCATCGTGGTTGGGCGCACAAATCCGCGTGAAGACCTCACAGCAGTACTGAACGGCGGGCTGGAGCGCCTGAAAAAAGGCATTTCGATCATTGTGTTTCCGCAGCACACCCGCTCGCGCGAATTTAATCCTCAGCAGTTCAACTCCATCGGCGTCAAGCTGGCCAAAAAAGCCGGAGTGCCCATTGTGCCGCTGGCCCTCAAGACCGATGCCTGGGGACAGGGCAAAAAAATCAAGGAACTTGGCCCGGTCAAACCCGGCCTGACCATACGCTACACCTTTGCAAGCCCCCTCACCATTGCCGGGCAAGGCAAGGAAGAACAGGCGGCAATATGTCAGCATATTGAAAGCCACCTCGGCAAATGGCAGCAACAGGACGGCATCAACGAGTAGCCGAATTTTTGTGGATATTTTGCGGATATAACGATCAAGGGCGGGGTTTACCCCGCCCTTGTTTTGGGAAGCACTCAGTTTTTTTCAGGCATGTCTAAGCGCTCAGCAGGCCTGCACTTTGCCCTCCCCAAAGTTTTCACCCAGCTCAGGCGGTTCCTCTGCCCTCGTCCGCTGCTGCCTGTTCAGCACTGTCGGTCTGCTCAGCGCTCTCCGGTTGTTCGGCCTGATTGTCATGCCCATCTGCGGCTGTCGCTGCATTTCTGAGCGCCAGATACCGCTCAAAGTCCTTCACCGCCAGCGGCACGCTGAACAGGTACCCCTGAAACAACGTGCAGCCCATATTCAGCAGTGCCCTTTTCTGCTCGCGGTTTTCCACGCCCTCGGCCACGGTGGTTAAACCAAGGCTTTGCGAAAGCGCGATGATAATGCTGGCGATGGCGGCATCGTTGGGGTCTGTGAGCAGATCGCGAATGAAAGAACGGTCAATCTTGAGCTGATCCAGCGGGAGCAGCTTGAGATACGTCATGGACGAATAGCCCGTACCAAAGTCATCCAGCGAAAACCGGATGCCCAGATTGCTCAGCTTGACCATGGACGCTATGATTTCCTGCATGTTCACGGCCAGCTGACTTTCGGTCAGTTCCAGCTTCAATAGACCGGGGTCAATGCCAGTTTGCCGCACCGCTGCCGTAACATCTCGTACAAAATCACTTTCACGAAACTGGCGGGCGCTTACGTTGATGGCAATTGTCAGATTTGAGAACTCGGGTATCTCAGCCCAGCGCCCAAGCTGGCTGCATGCCTCCCGCACCACCCATGCCCCTATGCGGGCAATCATGCCGTTTTCTTCCGCAAGGGGAATAAAATCGGCAGGCGGCACAATACCACGTTTGGGGTGTTGCCAGCGAATCAGCGCTTCTGCGCCAAACACAGTGTCATCCACGCTGATCAGAGGCTGATAATACAGCACAAACTGCTCAAGGCGTATGGCTTCCTCAAGATCCCGCTCAAGCTCTATGCGCTCCATGACGGTTTGCTGCATGGCCGGATCAAAAAAACGCACGGTATTTCTCCCGGCATCTTTAGCCTGATACATGGCAAGGTCCGCCTGCTTGAGCAATTCATCCGGAGTGATGCTCTGCTTGCCGAACAGGGCGACGCCGATACTGGCTGTGCAGTTGCAGGTAATGCCCTCCACAATAATTGGCTCGCGCACGGCAGTGAGAATTTTGCGGCAGACAAGCGCCACGGCCTCAGCCGCCTCCTCGCTGTTACCCGACAGACCGTGCAATAACAAAACAAATTCGTCGCCGCCAAAGCGCGCCACAGTGTCGTCTGCTGGAACAATGGCAAGCAGGCGCTGCCCGACCTGCTTGAGCAGATTGTCTCCGTGTGCGTGACCAAGCGTGTCGTTGATCGTCTTAAACCGGTCGAGGTCAATAAACAGCATCGCGCTGAGCTTGTCCGTGCGCATGCCAACCGCAACTGCCTGCCGGATGCGGTCCGTAAGCAGGGGGCGGTTGGCAAGACCGGTCAGTTGATCGTAGTAGGCCAGCTCATTGATGCGGGCTTCGTTGCGGCGACGCTCCTCCTCCCAGGTAAAATTATCCAGCGCAAAACTGACGTTCAGGGCCATTTCCCCCAAGAGTTCGCGCACCTCTGCATCAAAGGTTCCGGCATCGTTGGTGTAGAGTGTCAAATTTCCAACAACTTCTCCCCGTTGGCGCAAGGGGAGCGCCCCAACAGAAAGAAAACCCGTTTTGCGCACAAGCTGCCACCAGGGCGCAAGCCTGGGGTCAGTTGTGGTGTCGTCTGACCAGACAGATTCGTTGTTTCGGATTGCGCAGCCAGTTGGCCCGGACCCTTTGGGGTCAGACGCCCATACAGATATGTCAAGCTTTTGCAGATCGGCATTGCTCAGGCCAAATGACGCAACGGGCTGCACGTTGCCTGTCTGCTTTTCAACAAGGCCTATCCAGGCTCCCTTCATGCCGCCAGCTTCCACAGCAGCCCGGCAGACCTCTGCAAAAAGGTCGTTTCTGCCAGAGCAGCGCACAATGGCCTGATTGCATCTGCTGAGCGCCGCGTACATTTGTGAAATACGGTTTGCCCGCGCCTGAGCAAACTTTCTTTCACTTATATCCGTACACAGAAATGCTATGATTCCATCTTCTGAGCGATAGGCAACAATATCTGCCCACAGGTTGTTGCCAGCAAGGTAAAATTCAAAATGAGACGGTTCACCGGTTTCCGCAGTGATTATGAGCGGATTCACCCAACGGGCTGTTTCGCTGGTTTTGGGGCTGATTCTTTGCAGCAGTGTTTTGCCGATAACATCTTCCCGCTCCGCCTTGAATACGTCGCAGTAGGCCTGGTTGATCTCAACCAGTTTGAAGTCGCAAATTTTTCCATCTGGCGCAAAGACCGGCTCGCACAGGGCCATGCCTGCCTGCATATTGTCAAAAAGGCCCTTGTAGCGTTTTTCGCCCAATTCAAGTGCCTTGAGCTGACGGGTGTAGCTCATGCCGCTCCAGAATGAAATAAACACGCAGACTATCCATAATAAACCCAGTGAAATAATGTCCTGCCGCCATTTGGCAAGTACGGCCTGCTCATACAGGCCAATAGAAAGATACAGAGGCCATTGGCGAAGCTTGCGATAAAACGCGATCCTTTTTTTATCGCCAAAATCTGCACGCCTGTGCTGGTAGACGCTTGGGGCGGCATCGTGTTCAATAAGTTTTCGCAACGGGGGCGATGGCTTGGCGTCAAGCCAGAAACGTCCGCGCGGGTACTGCGTGACAAGACCAAGCTTTTTGTCCCACAGGGTGGCCACGGCGCTTGTGCCCACAATGACGGCTGAAGCCATGATGTCCGAAAACATATCGATGGAGACAGCGCAGGCCACAACGCCGCCAAACGAACCGTCGGGCAACAAATAGCGCATGGAAAGCACAATGATGGGGCGCGTCCACAACTGGCTGTAAAATGGGTGGGAAATAACAAGCCCGGGGGAAGGATTATTGCGCAGCTGAACAAAGTGGTCGGCGTTGGTGATGGACATCTCGCCAGAAAGCGCGCGGGGAGAAGCGTACACTACCCGCCCCTGCGTATTTGTCAGCAAAAAGCCAAGGGTGTCCGGCAAGCGCTCATCAAGATTTTTACCGTATGTTTCAAAACGTTCCCAGGAGACATCGCCGCTCAGTGCCTGCTGTTGCGCTTCATCAACTGCGCCCAGCAGGGCAAGATTGATTTTCTCAAAACGCCAGGAAAGAACATCATCAATGGATCGGGAAACACTTTCAAGCGTGTTGGAGGCTTTGTCGAGTTCCTGCTGCCTGCTGCCTACAAGGGCAAAAATGATAATGCCCAGAACAAGCAAATTGATTGCGGCAATGACCCATAGCTGCTTGCGGGAATGCAGCCGGGATGATTTGCTGCGTTCAGACTCTGAACGAAGGTTTGGCTGGGAAGCAGTCATATGAACCCCGCATCGGCAGAATGCGTCAACTCCCAAGAAACAGAACAGCTGGCAGCAAGTGGAGGCAAAGGAGACCATGCAGTATTCAAAAAAAGTGAACGACAAGAGGCTGTTACGGAAATATGAAAATTAAAAACCTATAGCAATAAACCTACTCCAAATCTTTGTTCCAAGCAAGTTCATGACCCGATATTATAAACTGGTATGGCATAATTACGCAGTTTAACACCTTAAATGCTCAAGAAATCAACCCACTGAAACTCTGTTTTTCCCCATTCTTTTTGCATGGTAAAGCGCAGTGTCCGCCCTGTGGATCAGGCTGTCCTGGGTATCATAGGGGCGCATTTCTGCAAGGCCAATGCTCACTGTACAGTGCAGGCCGTCTGCAAAGCTGAACTCTTCAATCCGGCGGCGGAGCTTTTCTGCAATTTCTCCGGCTTCATTGGCGCCTGTTTCAGGCAAAAGCACAAGAAACTCCTCCCCACCCCAACGCCCGGCAATATCCTGTGGGCGCATCACATCGACAGCCAGGGCGCTCAGGGCCTGCAACACTGCGTCACCAGCAAGATGCCCAAAGGTATCGTTGACATTTTTGAAGTTGTCCACATCCAGCAACAGCACGGAAAGAGGAACTTCCCGCTGGTGCGCACGCAGCATGGCCTCGGCCATATCGCCAGAAAGTTTTTGCCGGTTGGCAAGGCCTGTGAGCTTGTCGGTATTTGAAATATGTAGCAGCACTGCATTCAGCCGTCGCAGCCGGTACGTCCAGTAACCCCAGAGCAGGGCAATGACAGCGCCTATCCCGCCGCCAAAAAGAAACCACATGGGGTTGATGGCTGACTGCACATTGATGGAAATGTGCTGATTTACCACCCTTCCCCGTTCCTGCGGTGTTATGGACATCACGCCCTTGTCCAGAATATTGCGCAGGGTGACATCACTTTTGCTTACGCCAATGCGCAGGTGGTTCATGTACATGGGCAATTGCCCGGCAATTTTCAGATTGAACAGCCCATTTTTGCGTATGGTGTAGGCGGCCACCATCAGGGAACGCATGGTCATGGAGCTGCGGCGGCTTGAGACCATTTTCATGGCCTCATCCTCTGACCGCACAAGCTTGATCTCAAGATTGGGATAGCGCTCCCTGATCAGACCTTCCATTGCAGTGCCTTCGGGAAAGACGATGGATTCGTGCTCAAGCGCTGCAGGATCAGAAATATAATGATGTTCTTCGCGGGTTATGAACACGTTGGGGTCACTGAACAGGGGCGAGGTAAAGATAAGCCATTCGCTACGTTCTGTGGTCTGATTGAGAAAACTCAGCACCTTGCACTGCCCGCTTTTGGAAAAAGCCAGGCTTTCATTCCAGTCGGCGGTGCGCACCAGTTCAAACTCAAGGCCGGTTCTGTCTGCAACCAGCGCCAGAAGATCGGCTGCAATGCCCACGTGTTTGCCCGATGCGTCTATCTGCTCATAGGGAACCCAGTCAGGGTCAACGCACAGGGTAACTTTTTTATGTTCGCGCAGGTAGGTCTGTTCGGTAGGGGTGAGGCTCACATCACCAATATGAGCGATAGCCGTATCAAACGCGCATGCCCCACCCGGCAATGCCTGCAAAATGAGCCAGACAAGCCCGCTACACAATAATTTGATGGTGCGTTTGGTCGCGTTGGCTCGTTGGATAGGCATCCATTCCCCCAGACTTGAACTCTTGTCACTTTTTGCAAAAGCAAGACCGCTGGCATGCTCAGCCATAAAAGCGTGCGAATCAAAGCAGTACGTGCGGCCGATCCGTCACGGCAAAACCATCATTTCATAATCTGCATATGAATGATTTTCTCCAGTCCTGCAATGGTGGAATGGGGATCCACGCATATTCTCCAAAACCTGAAGACCGTACGCAGGGGAACGAAACAACCTGTGACTGCCGCGCCATACAAAAAAACCCGTTCCGGCCTGAAACCGCATACTACTGCGCTTTCAGGCCGGAACGGGCCGTTAACAAACTGGCGAAAAAATGGAATCAGGCAACTCTCCCCTTGCGGGTCGTGCCAAGCCTGGCAGCTTTTTTGACATAGGGCGCGTACTGCGCATCCATGCCCATAATGTGCTCCACAAGCCAGTCTTTTAGGAAGGACAGCAGATCCATGCTCAGGGTTATTGTTCCCTGCTTGAGGCCCTGCTCCACCTCATTGACCTTGGCCTCAAAGTCGCGGTGAATCTGAAGATGTTCCTTGATGGAAGGGTAATCGGTGTGAACAAAGTGCTTTTCTTCATCCCTGAAGTGAGTACTTGTGTAGTCACGGAGCTTGCGCAGAATGCCAAGCATCTCTTGCGCGCTGCTGTTATTGGTCATGGCGCTGTGCAGCTCGTTAATATAGTCAACAAGCAGGCGATGCTGGCTGTCTATATCATTTATGCCAAGATCCATATTACGCGTCCACTGCACAAACTTGCTTGAAGATGCACGATCATAGTCGCCGCTTGCCAGAGCGCCTACAATCATGTCCAGTTCTTCCATGCCGCCCTGAAATGCCAGCAGTGCAGCAGTAAACACCTTCATATTGCCGGAGGTCTGCTCCGCCACTATGCGGATTTCGTCCAGGGCTTTATTGGCGTCTTCAATATTTTCCGACTGCACTCCGGCGGTGGCGGCCACAGCCTGCAAATGCAGGGCTGTACCGGACATGGTCTCCAGAATTTCGCGCATGCGCTCGCCAGCCACAGAGGCGGAACTGGCGCCTTCAAGGCTGAGGCGCGCGGCGGCATCCACTGTTTCGGCATTGCGGTGGGCCTCATGCTGAATGGCCTTTACGGCGTCTTCAACTTCCCGCGTGGCTCCCATGGTTTTTTCCGCAAGTTTGCGCACTTCGTCGGCCACAACGGCAAAACCGCGCCCGGCCTCGCCAGCCCGCGCTGCCTCAATGGCTGCGTTAAGGGCCAGCAGGTTGGTCTGGTCGGCAACTTCATTGATGACAGCCATCACCTTGCCGATATTACTGGCTTTTTCTCCAAGCCCCGCCATGGCTTCCTTGAGCTGCACAATGGTATTTTTGAGTTGCTCAATGGAACTAACAGCGCCGTCAACCTGCTCCTTGCTCGCAGATGCGCTGCCGCTGGCCGTTTGCGCGTTTTCCGAAATCTCGCGCACACGCATGGATGATTCGTGAGCACCCTGAGAGACCGTATCCATAGCGCCGCCGGTTTCGTTCAGGCGGTCGCGCTGCACGGCAACCCCCTGGTTCACTTCTGTAACCAGAGTTGCGAGGTTCTGTGCTTCGGCAGAGAGTTTGGCGCAAACAGTATGCGCCTTGTGCAGCACGGCATCGCCCTTTTCAAATTTCTCAACCAAGGCCGCATTTTCGGCCTGCGCCGCTTGCAGCTTTGCCTGAAGCGCCGCATTGTTGCCTTCAAGCCCGGCAGTGCGTTGCCGCTCGGCAGCCAGATTATCTTCCGTCGAACGCAGCCGCCCAAGGCAATAGGCAAGGCGTTCCAGATTATTTGCGCCGCCGGATTCGCCAGCGCGGCTGGCGACCTCATCCATCTGCTCGCGCATTTGCCTGGCCTCAGCCAGGGCGCGTAGCCATATAATTGCATCAACCACCAGGCAGGCAGCCACGCCGCCCAAGGCAAGCCACAACAATCCGTCAATTTTTCCAACAACCGCGAAAATAACCAGCATGGCAAAAGCAAACGCATGGGAAATAAAAACCATAAACCCACCCTTGTCGGAAAACGGATAATTGTGCCCGAGGTTAAAAAAACAGCCTCTCAGTAAACCAAGCAGAACGATCATATTATCGTTTATCGGACATTACAAGCCGCACCAATAGCGCCAAATTTAAAAAAATGTTACATTTATGAGTCTGCCCTCAATTGGGACGGCAGCACGTGCGAGGTCAACACAAGCGGATGTCATATTGACACCAAAGCCAATATTTATAATGATGCCGAGGTATTTTAATGAAAATTTTGATGCAGGTATCCTGCCGCAAACATAACTGCTTGTGGTTCCTGTATTCTAGGAGCGATTTCACCTTGTAATCGCTCTTAAGGCTGTGCGAGCAAGCGCCTGATTATGAGGCGCGAGTGCTTTTTACCCGCCGGGGTAAACGCCTGAACATGTGACGTAAAATTTTGCGAATACATTTTCGCATCATTTAAGTGCTCAAGAACGCAGCGACGCCTCCCCCCCAAGGCACCAGTCAGCGATGGATCATGCACCGCTAAGCGCCGCATGGTTTGGTATTTTTCTTTGTCGGTTGCCGCGTATCGTTCACAGAAGCGTGAAGCGGCGTGCGCTGAACCACGATAGCGCACCCGGCTTTCTTGCCTGCCAGCATCGGCGCGCCCGATGAGCGCAGACACTGCACTCTGGCAGAGACTCAGGGAAACTGTTTGCCGTAGACGTGCTCTTGCACAACGGCACCCCATCAAAACCAGAGCACCGTAAACAACGAGTGCGAGGCTTTGCTTTTATGGGTTTGGCAAACACCATTTTCCAGGTAGTTTTCTTGGGCGGCGCTGCTATTTGGCAACGGGGCGCCGTCTTCCGTAAATGCCATTCCAGGAGGAAACCATGGCGCTGAAGAAATCCATTTTGTCCGCTCTTGCGGCTCTGCTTCTGCTGACCTCTGTTCAGGGCGGCCAGGCGCAGGCAGAGGAACTCACCGGGACCTTGAAAAAAATCAAGGATACTGGCGTGATTGTTGTGGGTCACCGTGAATCTTCCGTGCCTTTTTCCTACTACGATCTTCAGCAGAACGTTATCGGCTACGCACAGGATTATTCCAACAAGGTTGTGGAAGCCGTTAAAAAACAGCTGAACATGCCCAACCTCCAGGTGCGTTTTGTGCCCATCACCTCGCAGAACCGCATTCCCCTGCTGCAGAACGGCACCTTTGATTTCGAGTGTGGCTCGACCACCAATAACCTGGAACGTCAGCAGCAGGTTGACTTCTCCAACACCTTTTTTATCATCGGCACCCGCCTGCTGGTCAACAAAGACTCCGGCATCAAGGACTTTGACGGCCTGAAGGGCAAGAACGTTGCCGTGACCTCCGGCACCACGTCTGAAAAACTGCTGAACAAGATGAATGACGAGAAGGGCCTCGCCATCAACATCATCAGCGTAAAAGACCACGGCGATGCGTTCCGTACAGTGGAATCTGGCCGCGCTGTGGCCTTCTTTATGGATGACGCCCTGCTTGCCGGCGAACGCGCCAAGGCCAAAAAGCCCGCTGACTGGATCATCGTGGGTACCCCGCAGAGCTTTGAAGCCTACGGCTGCATGGTGCGCAAGGGTGATGCCCAGTTCAAGAAGCTGCTCGACGACGTGATCGCTGCGGAACAGGGCAACGGCAATGCCGAAAAGTCCTTTAACCGCTGGTTCATGCAGCCCATTCCGCCCAAGAACATGAACATGAATTTTGAAATGTCTGATGAAATGAAGGCTCTCTTCAAGGCCCCCAACGATAAGGCCCTGAACTGATTTTAGGCATGCCCGGGAGCTTCAGGCGCAAGCGGGCGCTCCCGGGCATGCGTTTAAGCCCGCTGCAATGAGATACGTTTTTTACACAGGGATGGAACCAACGAATGCAGGCTAACTGGAACTGGGGCATTTTTTTTGAGCAGGCGCCGTTCGGAAACGTCACCTACTTTAGCTGGCTGGTGGACGGCTTTTTGACGACAGTGGCCCTGTCTGTCTGTGCCTGGATTCTGGCTTTTCTTCTGGGCTCTTTTTTCGGTATTCTCCGCACTCTGCCCAACAAGATTTTGAGCAACATTGGCGCAGCCTATGTGACCATTTTTCGCAACATACCTCTTATCGTTCAGTTTTTCATATGGTACCTTGCAGCACCAGACCTGCTGCCCTACAAAGCAAGTGTATGGTTTAAGGCAGAACTGAACCCCAACATCCAATTTTTTATCATTTCCACCTGCGCGCTGGGTTTCTTTACCGGGGCGCGCGTCTGTGAGCAGGTCAGGTCTGGCATTCAGGCCCTCTCGCGCGGGCAACGCTACGCAGCCCTGGCTCTTGGCCTTACGCTGCCGCAAACCTATCGTCATGTTCTGTTGCCCAATGCCTACCGCATTATCATTCCGCCTTTGACCTCCGAGATGCTCAATATGGTCAAGAACTCCGCAGTTGCCTCAACTGTGGGGCTTATCGAACTGACCGCGCAGGCCAACCGCCTTCTGGAATTTTCCGGCTACGCGTATGAATCGTTCATTGCGGTTACGCTTGCCTACGCCTTCCTGAATTTTGTGGTCATGCGTTCCATGAAACTGCTGGAGAACAAAATGCGTTTGCCCTCCATGAGCACAGGAGGCAAAAATGTTTAGCATAGACTGGAGCATCATCCAGCAGAGCCTCCCCCTGCTTGCGCAGGGGGCAATGGTAACGCTCAAGATCACCATCACGGCCATTGCCTTTGGCATGGTGCTAGGCACGTTGCTGGCAGTGGCGCGCATTTCTGTTTACGCGCCCATGCGCTGGCTCTCTGCCGCCTACGTGAACTGCTTCCGCTCCATCCCCCTTGTGATGGTGCTGTTGTGGTTCTACCTTATTGTGCCGCAGTTTTTGACTTCATTTTTCAATCTTTCGCCGCAAACAGACATCCGGCTTGTTTCCGCCATAGTGGCCTTTACCGCATTTGAGGCGGCCTACTATGCAGAAATTATCCGCGCGGGCATGCGCAGTGTTTCCAGCGGCCAGTATGCGGCATCCCTTGCGCTTGGCATGACCAAGTCGCAAACCATTACCTATGTCATCCTGCCGCAGGCATTCCGCGTTATGACGCCCCTGCTGCTGACTCAGGGCATGATTCTTTTTCAGGATACCGCCCTGGTGTACATCATCGGCCTTGCCGACTTTTTCCGCACCGCTTCCAACATTGGCAAAACAACAGGCTATGAAATTGATATGGTACTGATTGCAGGATCCGGCTACTTTGTGGTCTGCCTCTGTGTGTCAGCCACCGTAACCATGGTAAAAAAGAGACTCAATCAATGATTAATCCCACCGATGAAGCCATGATCATTCTGGAAAACGTATCCAAGTGGTACGGTGACTTCAATGTGCTGAGCCACTGTAGCACGCGCATACACAAGGGCGAGGTTGTTGTGGTATGCGGGCCTTCCGGTTCGGGAAAATCCACACTGATCAAAACCGTGAACGGCCTTGAACCCGTGCAGTCTGGCAAGATTTTTGTAAACAACACAGAAGTAACCAGCAAAAAGACCAACCTGGCCCAGCTCCGCAGCCACGTTGGCATGGTTTTTCAGCATTTTGAGCTTTTTCCGCACCTGAACATCATCCATAACCTTGTTCTGGCTCAGGAAAAGGTGCTCAAGCGCAACCGCGAAGAATCCATGGAAAAGGCCCACATGCTGCTCAAGCGGGTCGGTCTTGAACAGCAAACGGAAAAGTATCCTTCACAGCTCTCCGGCGGGCAGCAGCAGCGCGTTGCCATTGCCCGCGCCCTGTGCATGGATCCCGTGGCCATGCTTTTTGACGAGCCAACCTCCGCACTTGACCCCGAGATGATTAACGAAGTGCTGGATGTCATGGTTGAACTGGCCTACGAAGGCATGACCATGATGGTCGTTACCCATGAAATGGGCTTTGCCCGCAAGGTCGCTAACCGGGTTCTCTTTATGGAAAGCGGCCAGATTCTCGAAGACTCCCCCAAGGACAAATTCTTCGACAATCCAGCAACCCAGCGCGCCAAGGACTTTTTGGCCAACATCATTCCGCACTAATCGCCGCATTAGGGCGCTGACAACAGCATACCCCGGCCTGTTCCCTGATACATGGGGGAACAGGCCGGGGTTTTTCTGTGTGGTGCGCACGGCTCACGACCTTAACGAATACCTTTTCCTAAAGCGTATGCCTGCGCTCAAGGCTGCCTGTGCATCGTGCGCAGAAGTTGCCTCATCATACAAAATCCTTCTGCAGTCAGCCTCCATGTTTGAAGCAAGCAAAGTGGTCTGAGCGAATGCCTTGATATACTGTCAAAAATTCCTCTCCGGAGAGGGAAAATTTTTCCCTTGGGAATTCTAATCTTATAACTATTTAAATTATAACAATTTTTTTTATTGGCACATGGATTGCATCTTGGCGAGTACAGCTTAGTAACCACCAGGAGGTGTCCCATGTCTTTGGTCATTAACCATAATATGATGGCCGACAACACGGCCAGAAATTTAAACGCGCATTACTCGGCACTGGGAAAATCCATGCAGCGCTTGTCGTCTGGTCTTCGCGTCAACAGCGCCGCTGATGATGCCGCAGGACTGGCAATTCGAGAACTGCAACGCGCCGACATAACCACCCTGCATCAGGGTGCGCGTAACGCGAATGACGCTATCTCCATGATCCAGACCGCCGACGGCGCGCTTGGCATCATCGACGAAAAGCTCACGCGCATGAAGGAACTGGCGGAACAGGCTGCCACCGGCACCTATGATTCCACGCAGCGCCTGATGATCGAGTCCGAGTACCAGGCAATGGCTTCGGAAATTACCCGTATCGCCAACGCCACCGATTTCAACGGCATCCACCTGTTGAACGGCACGTTGTCCTCTGACACGCACGATGGCAGCGGCATGACGTCTTCAGGCAAGCTGAAGGTTCACTTTGGCACCGGCAACGATTCCGCAGAAGACTATTACTATATCACCATCGGCAGCACCACCGCGTCTTCCCTTGGTATTGGCAACCAAGCCATCGACAACGCTACCAACGCCTTGCGCGCGGGCGGCACAGTTTCCACGCAGCAGGCCGCGCAGCAGTCGCTTGAGGCCATCACGAAGGCCATTGTGTCCAAGGATAAAATCCGCGCGCACCTTGGCGCGGTGCAGAACCGTCTGGAAAATACGATTACCAACCTGAATACCCAGGCTGAAAATCTCCAGGCTGCTGAATCCCGTATTTCCGACGTGGACGTTGCGACAGAAATGACGTCCTTTGTCCGCAACCAGATTCTCACCCAGTCTGCGGTGGCCATGTTGTCGCAGGCCAACTCCTTGCCGCAGATGGCCATGAAGCTTATCGGCGGTTAGGCCATCATAAACTAGGCTGTGGTGGACCAAAGATGGGAGGCCCGGGGGCTGTGCCCCCGGGCCGGGACAATCCCGATTATGCCCGCATGCTTTGCGGCGGCATATTGGGGATTTGTCAGTTCTTTTTTGGTATTGCAGTAGATTCAAGAACGGCAAGCGCCTGCTGGGCGGCATTTTGTTCCGCCTTTTTGCAGCTGCTGCCAGTGGCGGCAAATTCGGTTCCATCCGGCAACCGCAAGGCTATCTCAAAAATTTTGGCATGCTCCGGCCCCTGGCTGCCCATGCGGGTATAGAGCGGCGCTTCGCCAAAGCGCTGTTGCGAAGCTTCCTGAAGCCTGGTCTTATAATCCTTGGGCATGGTCTTGCTTGCAGCCGTGGGCCAGCGGTCGGCAAAAAGCCGCGCTACCACGTTCTGGGCTGCAGCAAAACCGCCGTCCTCATACACGGCGGCGAGCACTGCCTCCAGCGCATCGCTCAACACGCCATCGCGATTGCGGCCCCCCTGACTTTCTTCTCCCCGTCCCAGTTTCAGCAAGGTAACAAGCCCAATCTTTCGTGCCCGCTCCGCAAGGCTTACGGTGCTCACCAGATGCGCCCGCATCTTGGTCAACTCGCCTTCGCGTGCGTCAGGAAACCGCCTGAACAACTGGGCAGAGACGCACAGTTCAAGCACGGCATCGCCTAAAAATTCAAGGCGTTCGTTATGGTTTTGCCCTGTGCCGCATTCATTGGCCCACGAGCTGTGCGTCAGGGCAAGATCCAGCAGCGCGGGCTTTGTAAAGACATACCCGAGCACTGGTTCCAGCACTTTGGCCGCTGCTGCGGGGTCTGTATTGATGGGTGCGTCAAAATTCTGCATGTCCGTACTGTAGTCATTTCAAAACTGTTGGCAACATAAAATACCTTGACATGCGTTGCGCCAATGCCTAGGTAAAACCAACGACTACCGAGGAGTTGAGCATGGCTTATGATATCCGTTTGATGAAGCTGGTGACGGGCGAACTGATCATCGGCAAGTATGACGCCGACAAGGACTGCCTTAACGAGGTGGCCACCCTTCAGACTGTCCCCACCCAGCAGGGTGTGCAGATGATGCTGTTGCCCTACGGCTATCCCTTTGAACCTGATTTTACGGGCAGCATTGAGGGAAAAAATTTCCTCTACCGCTATGCCAACACCCCCAAGGAACTGCAGGACAAGTACATTGAAGCCTGCACCAATCTGACCGTGGCCGGCGGCCTCGGCAAGATGCAGTTCAGCTCCGAACCCTTTGGCGGTTCCGGCAGCGGCCTGATCAAGTAATTACAAGAAGAACTCTTGCAGCAAACCCCTTTGCGCCAGGCGGCTTTGCCGACTTTAACGGCGCAATACCCGAGAAACGGGGTTTGCTATCACTCTTGGGGCGGCGCAAAACGCCGCCCTTTTTGCACCCTTCGCCTTTTCTCCAACCCACACAAGGATAGACATGCGCCCACTGCTGCCCCTATTGCCCAAACCCAGCCGCTATGCGGGCATTGAGGACAACGCCTGCCGTAAGAACCCCGAAGACGTACGCCTGCGCGTGGCCCTGGCCTTTCCCGATACCTATGATGTGGGCATGTCCTACCTTGGGCAAAAAATTCTTTACAATATCGTCAACAGCGAACCCCGCTGGTGGGCAGAACGCGTCATGGCTCCTGAAAAGGAAGCCGCAGATATCTTGCGCACCCACAATACGCCTCTTGCCACGCTGGAATCAGACACGCCCCTAGGCAGCATGCACTGCCTGAGCTTTTCCATCACGCACGAGCTCTGCTATACAAATGTGCTCTACATGCTTGATCTGGCGGGCATTCCACTACGCACGGCAGACAGGCCGCAGAGCCTCACCCAATGCCCCCTGGTTATTGCTGGCGGCGGCGCGCTGCTGAGCGCGGAACCGCTGACCCCCTTTGTGGATATCATGGTGCTCGGCGATGGCGAAGAAAGCCTGCCGGACGTGCTGCGCATGCTCGAAAAAGCTCTGGATCAGGGCTGGACGCGCGATGAAATGCTGCTGCAATCGCGCACCATTCCCGGCGTATACGTGCCGTCCCTTTTCCAGCAGGAATTTGACGCCACAGGCGCGCCCGTGTTCCCGCTCAAGCCCCTGCGCGATGACTATCAGCGTCCCACGAGGCGCATTGTGGCCGATCTCAACAATGCGGCCTACCCCACGCGGCAGGTTGTGCCTGTGGGCGCGGTGCACAATCGCCTTTCGCTCGAAATTGCGCGCGGCTGCACACGCGGCTGCCGTTTTTGCCATGCGGGCATGGTTTACCGCCCTGTGCGCGAGCGCTCGCTCGACAATATCAATGAACTCCTGAGCAAATGCCTGAACGAAACGGGCTTTGACGAAATTTCCTTCCTTTCTTTGAGTACGGGCGATTTTTCCGCATTGAAGACCCTGAGCTTCGGCGTGCTTGACCGCTGCGCCCGCGAGCAGATCAGCCTTTCCCTGCCCTCGCTGCGCGTTGGCTCCATTGATGACGAAATCATTGAGCGCATGGCCGATCTGCGCCGCACTGGCGTGACGCTGGCCCCCGAGGCTGGCAGCCAGCGCCTGCGCGATGTCATCAACAAGGGCGTTACCGAAGAAGGCCTGCTGCTGCACGCGCAGAAGCTGGTCGAACACGGCTGGCGGCTTGTGAAGCTCTATTTCATGATCGGCCTGCCCACAGAAACGGATGAAGATCTGTCGGCCATTGCGGATATCTGCCGCAAGGTGCGCGATGCCGCCGGTCGCGGCAATCCCCGCTTACAGGTGACAGCCGCCCTCTCGCCCTTTGTGCCCAAACCATTCACGCCCTTCCAGTGGGTGCCGCAGATCGGGCAGGATGAAATCCAGCGCCGCGTCAATCTGGTGCGGACGCAGTTCAAGGGGCAGAAGTTCCTCAAGCTGCGCTGGCACGAACCCGCCATGAGCCACCTAGAGGGAGTTTTGTCGCGCGCAGACCGCCGTATGGCCGACGTGGTGGAAAAGGCCTACCGCAAGGGTGCGGTCTTCACGAGCTGGATGGAACATTTTTCTCTGCCGCCCTGGCTTGAAGCCCTTGAAGAATGCGGCATCAGCGCGCAGGAATGCACCGGCCCGCGCGAACCCGGCGCGGCCCTGCCATGGAGCCACCTTGAAGCTGGCATTTCCGAGGAATTTCTGTTGCGTGAACGTGAACGCGCCCTGACGGAAAAAATTACCGACGACTGCCGCTACGGCGCGTGCCGCCAGTGCGGCGCCTGCGACACCAAGGCTGGCCCCTCACGCATGCAACACGCATCCGCCCCGGCAGACTCGGACGAACCAGGCCAGCCCCTGCACCGCAACAGGCTTATTTTGCCGCAGCGCGACCAGATGGCCCACGCGCCCACCCTGGACGAGGAAGGCCGCCTTGTATGTCGTCCGCAAACCAGCCGCCCGCCCAAGATCACGGCGGAGCTGACCGTCAAGGCGGCCCAGTACCGCCTGTGGCACAGCAAGGCCGGGGGTAGCGCATATTTGAGCCAGCTTGAATTGCAGGCCGTGCTTGACCGCGCTCTGCGCAGGGCTGCCATGCCTCTGGCATTTTCGCAGGGTTTCCACCCCATGCCCTTGCTCTCCTTTGGCCGTGCGCTGCCTGTGGGCGTGGAAAGCCAGGCGGAGTGGTTTGCCCTTACACTTCACAAAAATTTGCCGCCGGAAGAAGTTGCCGCGCGCCTGGCCCCCCTGCTGCCCCCCGGCATGAACGTTCTGCGGGTGGAACCTGTGGAAAAAAGCCGCCGCACAGAACAGGCCGTTGCCGAGGCCTTTACCCTGCGCATGCCCACTCAGGAAGAAACAGCAGATGCGGCCAGCTGTTTTGCCGAATTTGCAAAGCTGCCCGAGCGCATGTTTACCCGCGATACCAAGAAAGGCCCGCGCACAGCAGATATCCGACTGATGTTGCGCGACTGGTCTACAGAGACCAATGCAGCGGGTCAGGTGGAGGCCGTGACATTTGTGGCAGACTGGAGTAACGGTTACTTGTCTCCTCTGGTTTTCTGCATGGCAGTGCTTGAAACCCTGGGAACACCCGAAATTCTGCGCCAGCGCATAGGCTTGCTTAAAACAGCGCAGATATTTGCGGATGGTCAATCCTATCCAGAGTAACCATATGCCGCATACGACACCAGCCTGATTCTTTTTTGGCGATTCGCTGACGCAAGGCGTTAACGATGGCCTCATGCCGGGCGGGTGGGTAAGCAGGCTGGCGGTGCTTGCGCACACAGCAGGCCTTTGCCCCATACCACGCGCCACCTTTTATAATCTGGGCGCACGGCGGCACGGCACGGCTGACATTGCCGCCCGCTGGCGGCAGGAGCTGGAAAACAGGCTTATACCCGGCATGAAGCCGCACCTTGTTTTTTGCGTGGGCGTGGTGGATATGGCTGCCCCAGGCGGCGGCCAGCCCGCAGACCCGGCATTGACGGCAGCACTGCTGCAACCCGTGCTGGAACAAGCGACGGCAACCGCACCCACACTGGTGATCAGCCCGCCGCCCGTTGCGGCAGCGGAAACGAACACCCGCATCGCGCAACTGTGCAAGCTGCAACAAATGCTGTGCGACCAGCGCGGCATTCCGTTTGCGCAGGTGCATGAGCTTTTGATAACCAATTCCGTCTATATGGACGATCTGAGCGATGGGCTGCACCCAGGATCACAGGGTTGCGCCCAGATGGCGCAAACGCTGCTGGCGCAGCAATGCGTAAGTGAATTCATGCGCGCCGCGCAGTAGGAGAACACAATGGGTTCATGTATTCCCTTTATTGACGAACAGCCTTTTGCAGAACGTGTCAAAACAATGGCTGATGACGAACTACTCGAAATCTGGGAAGAAACCCAGCAGCTTGAAAGCATGTTGTGCAATGCCTTGCACACAGACCTTGCCCTGGCTCCTGATTACGAAAAGGTCATTGTGGAGGAACTTTTTCTGCGGTCGAGCCGCCGGGTACGGCAGCAGTCGCTGGGCAAATAATTCTCTTTTTTCTGTTGATACGGCTCCTGCGCAATAGTGCCGGGGCCGTTTTTCTCATTGCGGCGTTTGCCTTGTAGTGCAGGTTCCCTGCGCGTGACAAAACGCGCCAACCAGTCATCCCGCCACAAGATAAAAGGCTTGCGCGCTTTCTGCAGCAGACAGCAGCCGCTGGCGCGCCTCCGCGTCTCCCCTCTTTTCCCGGTTCACCACGAGATCAAATGCAGTGTTTGACTGCGTCACCATTTAAAACAGGCCGAGCTTGCGCCCGGCCTGTTTTAAATACCCTTTCGGCATGTTGTCATAATCTGCTGACACGGCAACCAAGCAGCCAAGGTATACGTGGCTACGCTACGGATGCCGAAAACTGCGGGCGCAGTCAGAGAAATCGGCGCAGGCGCAAGCCTCCACACGCGACTCTGCTGGCAATGCCGCGCCAGATGCCGGGCTACGGGCTAGATGGAGGTCAGCAACTCCATGTCGTCGCCAGAAAGCAGCTTATCAAGGTCAAGCATGATAAGCAGACGATCCTGCAACTTGCCCACGCCGCTGATGTAGTCCGAGTCCACCCCGGCAACAACAGGCGGCGGCGGTTCCACCGTGCTTGCGGGTATGCGCAATACCTCGGAGACGGCATCGACAACAAAGCCCACGATGATGTTGTTGATTTCAATGACAATAATCCGCGTGTTTTTGTCATGCCCCTTGGGGGCAAGACCAAAACGCCGACGCAGGTCAATGATGGGGATCACCTTGCCGCGCAGATTGATGACGCCTTCCACAAATTCTGGAGCACGGGGCACCTTGGTGATTTCCATGGTGCGGATGATCTCCTGAACTTTCAGGATGTTCACCCCGAACTCTTCTTCACCGATGCTGAACGTCACCAGTTGCAGAAGTTCGTCTTCCTGTTTTTTTTGACTCAGATCCATGTCTGCTCCCTTGTCGCAAGTAGGCCGCAGTCGTGTGCAGAAAAATTACATGAGGGACAACCGTTGGGCCGTGGACCTCTTTTCCATTTCAAGCACTGCTGTATGGTCACACATTAGACAATATCGGCAGGGCAGTAAAGAACCATAGGGCAATCTACGAAAAAGGCCATTATTTTTCATAAGTTTCGTTCAGGGCCTGCTCAAGTGTCCGGGCGCTATACACATCGCGCAACACAAGCGGCTGCCCGGCCTCATCCCCGGCGGGGAAAATGGCTGTGAGCGGAATACTTTTGCTGCCCAAAGCGTCCAGCAGGCGCACCGCATAGGCATTGGCGTTGGTCAGGTCCACGCGTACGAGTTCCATGCCGTACCGGGCCTGAAGTTTGCGCATGCGCTCGTCCGTCAGCACTGTGGCTTCCATAAATTTACAGTTGGGGCACCAGTTGGCGGTAAACTCAAGCAGCATGGGCTTTTTGCCAAGATTGGCCTCAAAAGCCTCCGGCGTGAATTGTCGCCATTGGGGCAGGGGCGCAACCGGGCGCAGCACCCAGAACACAGACGCCACAAGCAGGCCCACGCCCAGCACGCCCATGATCTTGCGCCTCAGGGGCGGCGCGGTTATGCCGCAATACTGCCCCCACAGCCAGGCGCAGAGCGAAAGCACCAGTAACACGGTGAGCACTTGCATATGCCGCTCAACAGGCAGCACAGAAAGCAGGTAAAGCGCTGTGCCCATGAGCATAAAGCCCACTATGCGCTCAAATACGTGCATCCATGCTCCGGGTTTTGGCAAAATACGCGCCAGATCGGGCCAGATGCAAAACAGGATGTACGGCAGGGCCATGCCCAGCCCCACAGCCCAAAAAACCACAACAACTATGATGAGCGGTTGGGTAAAAGCCCAGCCCAGCACACCGCCCAGCAGTGGGCCGCTGCAAGGCGTGGCCAGAAAGGTCGAAACAAGCCCCGTAAAATATGCCTGCAAGCAGGGATTTTTGCTGTTGGCCCCGGTCTTGAGGTCAATAACCGGCAGACTGAACACGCCAAGAGTGGACAATCCCATCAAAAAGACCACCAACAGCATGACCATGAGCACAGCCTGATTTTGATAAAGCTGCCCCCACATGAGGTCTGCAAGCCCCAGCACAAGGGCCAGCGCGCTGAACAGCGTCATGACCCCAGCTGCAAAGCAGAGGTTGTGCTGCCGAAAGCGCTTGAGCCCGGCGGCATCACGCCCGCCAACCATGAGCAGCCCGCTGACCTTGAAGGTAAGTACCGGCAGCACGCAGGGCATGGCGTTGAGCAGCAGGCCTGCGAGTATGCCAAACAGCAGGGCCTTGCCCAAGCCGGAAATTTCCATGGAATCATCAAGAAAACGCGGCGAAAGGCGCACGTCAAAACCATCCGGCGGCGGCAGTTTTTCCATGCCTTCCTCTGCCCATCCACTGGTGGTGGCCTGCGCGGACTCCCTGGCCCACGCATCGCCCGCCGCATCATCGTTGCCGTCCTCCTCCGCCGGGGTTGCTGGCGGCACCGCAGGCGCGCGACGCTGCAATTCCTGCCACTGTACGCGCCAGGGCATGCCGCTGAGGGGCGCGGATTCGCGCGCAACCACGCCCGACACTTGTTCATTGACGGGCATGCACTTACGGCTGGAGCACAAAAGCATGCTCAAATCAGCCACAAAGGGCTTTCCCGCAGCATCTGCCGGCAAGGGGATGTAAAAGGTCACGTTGCCTTCGTACACGTTCACAGTGGCCGCTGGATCGTAATAATCGCGCTGAACTGCTCCATCAGGGTAATAGACTGGCAAAGCCCGCCCCCCTGCTACAGAAAAAGCCACAGTGGTGGGTCTGCCCGCCTCGCCCGGTTCGTGCCCGTAGGCGTGAAATTCCGCAGGAATAACAATATGCAGCGCAGCAATCAGGTTTTGCCCGTCGCGGGCAGTTTCAAGCCTTGGTTGCAGATCCTCGGCCCGCGCCCCAAAACTCATAAAAACAGCGGTGCACAGCACTACGAGGCCTGCACACAGTGCTCTCCAGACCGGGGCAAGCGGCATGGCGGAAGCTACGGCCAGTTTGTCATATTTCAATGCATTGTCTCTTTTTAGCTGATTTTTTTCAAATTGCTTGACAGGCAGGGCCGCATGAGCGTAAACACCTTTTCACGCAATGCGGGTCATTAGCTCAATTGGTAGAGCAGCTGACTCTTAATCAGTTGGTTCGGGGTTCGAGTCCCTGATGGCCCACCAGAAAATTCAGGTTCGCGGTTCAACCGCGAACCTTTTTTTGTTGTTGCTTTATGTTTTTTCATGGCGTTCACCTGTTGCAAGACAATAGCCGCTCCTCGAAGGCAAGTCTAGACAAGCGCTTTTCGGTCACGCCACTTGTGAAAACCGCAGCTTACGGCCTTTCTTGTTCGCATTTGCCTGCTACAGCCATTTGCCAGCCCATCACAGGCAGATTCTGCCCCTTCTGCTGCCGATTTTTCCTAACAGTCTTGCAAGGATAAATATTCCCGGCAACACCGGGCCTGAAGCCTGATGGCAGGTGCAGACGCTACGCCGCAGTTACGGATTTATTGCCGAAGCACGTAATAAGTCACTCTTTCATCTTTCTGCTTGTGCCAAAAAAAATTTTCAACAACTTGCCGAGCGCTGCCCAATTTGTTCGACTGGCTACGCCCCCCCCTGCCCCAAACCAAAGCATCACGCCGCAAAAAACAAGGCCCGCTGGACATGCCGACCCCAGAGGGACGCGCACGCCAAGCGGGCCTTTACAGCCTGAAAACGATGCCAGAGCGTTATTTGCTCATGCTGGGAGGCAGATGCTTACTCTGCTTTTTCAGCTTGTAGCCCAGCCATACAAAGGCAATCCAGATGGGGGCAAGCATTACCGCAAGGCTTTCGCCAATAATCACGAGGACAACAAGCACCATAACCATAACCAGCAGGCACAGGTAGTTGGTGAAAGGATGCCAAGGCGCCTTGAAATGAACGAGTTCGCCAGCTCGAACCATGGCAGCGCGGAACTTGAGGTGCGTCAGGCTGATCATGGCCCAGTTAATGACCAGAGCGGCCACAACAAGCGACATGAGCAGGCCAAGAGCCTTGCCGGGGATGGCGTAGTTGATGATGACGCAGATCAGCGTGGCAAGAGAAGAAATAAGCAGGGCGTACACCGGCACGCCGCGAGCGCTGACAGTGCCTAATGCCTTGGGGGCGTTGCCCTGAAGGGCCAGACCAAACAGCATGCGGCTGTTGCAGTACACGCAGCCGTTGTAGACGGAAAGGGCCGCAGTGAGCACCACAAAGTTCAGCGCATGCGCGGCAAAAGGAATGCCGATGAGGTCAAAAATCTGCACAAAGGGGCTGGCCACCATGGCCTGGGCCCAGTGGCTCTTGTCCACGGGTGCGCCAAGCTGGCTCCAGGGGTGCAGGGTCAGCAGCACAAGCAGCGCGCCGATGTAAAAAATAAGAATGCGGTAGATGATCTGGTTCACAGCCTTGGGGATGGTCACGCGCGGATTGTCGGTTTCCGCAGCGGCAATGCCCACGAGCTCAAGCCCGCCGAACGAAAAGGCCACGACCGCCAGTGCGGTAAACACGCCTTCCCAGCCGTGGGGCAAAAAGCCGCCGTGCATCCACAGGTTGCTCACCGCCGCATCAGGGCCAGCATGACCGCTGAACAGCAAAAAAGACCCCAGCAGGATCATGGAGACAATGGCCACAATCTTGATGGAGGCAAACCAGAATTCCATTTCGCCAAAAAGGCTCACATGGCAAAGGTTTACTCCGGTGATAAGCAGGAAGAAAAAGGCCGTGGTCTGCCATGGCTGAATACTGGGAAACCAGTATTGCACATATACGGCAACAGCCGACAGCTCGGACATGCCCACCAGAACATACAGAATCCAGTAGTTCCAGCCAGAGAGCAGACCGGGAAAATCACCCCAGTACTTGTGGGCAAGATTGCTGAAAGATCCGGCAACGGGTTCTTGCGCCATCATTTCGCCAAGCTGGCGCATGATCATGAAGGCAATGAAGCCGCCAAGCGAGTAGCTGATCAGAACAGCTGGGCCAGCCATCTGGATGGTGCCGGCCGAGCCAAGAAACAAGCCGGTGCCAATGGCTCCGCCCAGGGCAATGAGCTGTACATGCCTGTTTTTCAAGGCTCTTTTCAATTCTGGTGTTTCGTTTTTCATTTGCAGAAATTTGGCTATGCGGCCACTCCCCGCCAGAGTCGCCCTGTTGCACAAAACCCGGTATGCGGCCGGCCAATCCTCGTGTCGTTAAAAACGAAAGGCGGCTTCCACAACAAAACCGACCTTTCGCGCACATTCGCCTTTTGCCCGGTCAGCGGCAAACGGCTGACCCAACATTCCACAGGCCGCAACTCAGCCCGCCGCAGCTATTGGCACTGCGGTGGGCAAACTACGTATGCGGCCCTGCGCCTGACACAGTAACAAAACGCCGCTCGAAAACAAGCGGCGTTTTGCGTCAGGACAGTTATTTAGGCTGCTCTGCGGGGGTACCCGTACCGGAGCCGCCCTGTTCAGACACATCCCTGGCGTCAATGATCCTCACGCCAAACTCGGCCACGCCATCGGGCGGCGCGTAAAACAGCACCATAAACGGTACTTCGCCGCCGCGCGGCACATTGGTGTTGTTGGTGAGAATCTCAACCTTGTTGTTGAGGAAGGATTCCATTTCCTTCTCGCTCAGCACCTGGAGCTGAAAAAGTGAAAGCTGCACGCCGCCGAGCTGTTTTTTGACAGCCAGGGCTTTCTTGTCCTTGTCGTAGATGGCGGCTTCAATGGTAATAAGTTCCTTTGGCTGGGGAAACTCGTTAACCACCCTGCCCTCTATCACAAAAACCTTGCCCACCTTTTCATTATCAACATAATACTGCCGCACATTGCGCATGGTCAGCAGTTCGACCTGCTTGGCAATTTCCTGCTCACTAGGCTGCTTGGCAGCATTCTTGAGCGAATAATAATACCAGCCGCCGCCTGCACAGGCCAGCACCAGCACAAAAATCAGCGCCAGTTTGACCAGTGGCAGCTTCTTTTTGATGGGCATTTCCGGCAGCGGCCCCTGTTCGGCCAGGGGAACTTCCGGCTCATAGGTGAAAACCGTCTTGCAGACCGAGCAACGCAGCTTGACGCCCGGCTTGGCAAGCTGATCCGGCAAATTGAAGCGGCTACCGCAATTGGGACACTTTATTTCCATGCCATTACTCCAAAACCTACCGGCTGCCGGAGCCGGGAAAAGCCTATTCGGGAATCACTTCAAACACGCCGGGCAACATACGGTAATGCTCGGCGTAGTCCAGGCCATAGCCCACAATGAACCCCTGGTTCAGCTTGAAGCCCGCAAAATCGACCTTGACGTCAACTTCCCGGCGTTCATCCTTGTCCACCAGTGCAGCCAGACGCAGACTGCGCGCCTTGCGCGCCGCAAACTGCCCGAGCAGAAAACGCATGCTGTGCCCGCTGTCCACGATATCTTCAACAATCAGCACATGCTTGTCGCAAATGTCAATCTCCACATCTTTGCTGAAGATCACATGCTTGGAGCTGGAAGACCCTTTGCCATAACTGGACAAACGGACAAAATCCAGTTCCAGATTTTTGTTTTGCAAAAATCGAACCAGATCACTAAAAAACATGAAGCCACCCTTGAGCACACACACTGCCACCATCGGCTCATCACCGTACTCGGCGTTGATCTCTGCGGCCAGTTCCTGGATCCGGGCTGCAATCTGTTCCGGCGTGAATACCGGTTTCAGTTCTTTTACCTTGATGTCGTTAGCCTTGGACATGCACCTCTCCTACGTCCTTTGCAGCGGAATCCAGTTCAAAATAGACGGCTGTTTCGTCGCAGTTGGGGTACTTGGCGCAGTGCACGCAGTCGGCCCAGATTTTTTGCGGCAAAACATCCTTGTCCACAACCCTGAAACCCAGGCGGGCGAAAAACGCCTCCTGGTATGTAAGCGCAAACACTTTCTGAATATGCAGATCGCGGCATTCACTAAGGCAGGCGTCGACAAGCTCCCTGCCTGTTCCCAGGCGGCGGACGTCTTCACGCACCACAAGCGAGCATATTTCGGCCAGGTCTTCCCACACAGGGGCAAGGGCGCAGCAGCCCACTATCTCGCCAGCAGTATTTTCTGCAACCATAAAGTTGCGCACATGTCCATAAAGATGGATCAGCGCGCGGGGCAGCAAAAGCCCTTTCTGGGCGCATTGCAGCAAAAGCCCATGCATGGACTTTACATCGTCCATGTGGGCCTTGCGCACCACAAGGGTATTTTCCATTATTTCTGTTCCAGCAGCTTTTTAAAGACCATTTCGACCATTTCTGCGTCCGCCATGCCGGGTTCAGAAAGAATGAGCTGACCATCCTTGCTGTAGAAGGCATTGTGCGGAATCTGCGAAATCTTGAACGCCCGCGCCACTTCGCGGTCAGCGACAAAGACGGGGTATGTCATCTTCATCTTTTCCACAAAGGGGGGCACAACCTTGGAGTCTTCATCAAGGGAGATGCTCACAATAAGCACGTCTTTTTCCGCGTACTTTTTGCGAACGTTGACAAGTTCGGGGATTTCAACGCGGCACGGAGGGCACCATGTGGCGAAGAAATTGAGCATGATGACCTTGCCCTTGTTTTTGGCAAGCATATCCGTCAGCCCGGCCAAATTCAGGGTAGGAACCGATGACGAGGCCGCCAGCGCCGAGCACGGCAAAGCCAGACACAGCAATAAGGCCAGGATGAGTTTCTTCATAGTTTACCCGAAGTTTTGAATGAGGAGCAAAGGCCGCGCCAGGGCGCGGCTAAACAAACTGCTTGGCGGCCTTTACCGCACCTACGGCGTCAGCGCAATACGCATCTGCGCCGATGGCATCGGCAAAAGCCTGCGTAACGGCAGCCCCGCCCACCAGTACCTTGATGGGCAAAGCGCGCTCCCTGACGATTTTGATGGTGTCTTCCATGCGAACCATGGTGGTGGTCATCAATGCCGACAAGCCGATGATACGCGCGTTGTGCTTGAGTGCGCAAGCAACAATGGCTTCTGCCGGAACGTCCTTGCCCGCGTCCACCACGTCAAAGCCGTGGTTGCCGAGCAGCAGCGAAACAATGTTCTTGCCAATATCATGGATATCGCCTTCTACCGTGGCCATCACTACGACAGGGCGCGTTTCCGGACCGCGCCCGGCCTCCAGCAAAGGCTTGAGATACGCAAAAGCCGTCTGCATGGTTTCTGCCGCGCGGATGAGCTGGGGCAAAAAATACTCCCGCCGTTCATAGCGCGCGCCCACTTCCGTGATAGCCGGAATGAGCGTTTCCTGCACAAGGGTAAAGGGGTCGGCTCCCGCGTCAAGCTCTGCCATAAGCAGAGTCAGCACATTTTCCTTGTCGCCGTTGAGCACGGCTTCGGCAAGGGTTTTGGCCGCAGCCCCGCCGCCCTGGCGCACCTGCACGGATCCTTCGCCGGGCTTCCAGCCGGAATAGGAGGCTATAAACGAGGATGCGTGGGCATCGTGGTTGCACAGCACCTTGAGCGCGTCTGCCGCCTCGCGCAGCCGCTGGGCAGAGGGGTTGGCGATGCACGATGTAAGCCCCGCGCCAGCCGCAAGGGAAAGAAACGTGGAATTAAGCAGTTCGCGCGCCGGCAGGCCGAAAGAAAGATTTGAAAGGCCAAGCGTTGTGGGCAGGCCATTGGCAGCGCACCAGCGCGTCATTTCCAGACACTGGAGGGCGCTGTCCGCGCTGGAGGATACAGCCAGCGCCAGAATATCCACCATCATCAGCCGTCGTGAAATGCCCATGCCCTCGGCCCTTTCGATCAGGCTCTCCACCGTGCTGATGCGCTCTGCGGCTTTTTCCGGCAGATGCGCCCCCTGGAGGGGCAGCAGAATAAAGGGCGCGCCAAAATCGCGGCACAAGGGGCCGAGCGCTTCCATGCGACCAGTCTCGCCGCTGATGGAATTCACCAGAAACGAACCAGGACAGTACGGCAATGCGTTGGCAATGGCATCCGCATTGGAAGAATCTATGGAGAGCGGCAGGGGCAGCCGCCCCACAAGACGCTGCACCAGTTCGGGCAAAAGCTGGGTTTCGTCCACCAGGGGCGCGCCCACGTTCACGTCAAGCACAGTGGCCCCGGCATCCACCTGAGCATCGGCAAGTTGCATGGCAACGTCAAAAGCTCCAGCCTGAAGCTCCTGCGTAAGAGCTTTTTTCCCCGTGGGGTTGATGCGTTCGCCAATGATGGTCAGGGGCTGGCCCACAGCGATGCGCACCATCTGGGAGCGGTTGGTCAGGCAGATGCCCTTGCGCGATACCGTGGGGGGCGTGACGCTGTCCATGCCGCGCAAGGCCTGCGCAAGCGCCGCCAGATGAGCGGGCGTTGTGCCGCAGCAGCCGCCAAGTATGCGCGCGCCAAGGTGGGCGAAGGGGGCGGTTTTTTGCGCAAAATCTTCCGGCCCAAGAGGGAACACGGTTTCGTTGCCGCGCAGCTCGGGCAAACCGGCATTGGGTTCGGCCATGACCGGGCATTCGCACACGCTGAGCAGTTCCTGCACCACTGGCAGCATCTGATCCGGCCCGAGGCTACAGTTGGTGCCGACCACATCCACGCCCATGTTCTGCATGGTTTCGGCAAAAATTGCGGGGGTAGAGCCGGTAAGGCTCACGCCCTGTTCAAAAGTCATGGAGACCATGATGGGCAGGTCGCATTCCTGCCGGGCAGCCACCACGGCAGCTCTTGCTTCGGCAAGGTCGAACTGTGTTTCAATAAATATGAGGTCGGCCCCGCCCGCCACAAGCCCGCGAATCTGATTGGCAAAGGCCGCGATAAGATCGCGCGGTTCCACAGGGCCGAGGGGCTTGGCAAAATGCCCAGTGGGGCCCACATTGCCCGCCACAAAGACAGGGCGGCCAGCCTGCGCGGCGGCTTCTTTGGCAATTTCGACCATGCGCCGGTTGAACGAAAAAACGTCCAGACTTTTTGGCAGCTTGTAAATATTGCCGCCAAAGGTGCACGACGTCAGCAGATCAACGCCCGCGTCCAGATAGGCCTTGTGGATGCCGCGCAGGGTGTCGGGGTTTGCCATGCAAAATTCTTCGGGAGTCGCGCCGGCGGGCATGCCCGAGGCCTGAAGCATGGTACCCATGGCACCGTCGAGCAAAAGAGGCCTGCCAAGGCCGAGGGCTTGTCGAAATGTCATCGTCGTCTCGCTCTGTTCCCAGCACAGTCGCCGCAAGCCAAAGTGCACCTTTGCCTTCCGCCTGCAATACCTGTATGCTGGGGCTTCCGTTGTTTGAGGCCGCTGATTCCGTAAGGATTTTGCGAACCGGAACATGCGGGCCGAACCGGGGCTGAACGCCGCCGGGGCCGCGAAAACGCGCCGCGCATTAAACCCGGCAGGCCTTTTACTACTGAAAAACACTGAAAAGAACAAACCAAAACTATAGCATTAAACATTGCGGCCCGTTGAAGGCAGCGATGCTCAGACATAAATATCATGAAAAAAGATAGTCCGATAGCTCCCAAAAACCCGCGCAGCGCGCAAAAAGCGGAAGAAACCGAAATTTCCTCGCCTGAGGTGGAAATTCTGGATGCTCCCCCTTCGCGCAAGCGGACACCCCCTGCCGGGGCCGCCACACGTAGCGCTGCCACCAAGGCGCGCACCCGTTCGACCGAAGGCAAGGCCGCCAAGCAGAGCATTCTTGATGTGGATGGCTCCGCCGTGCGCGAGGTTCCAGCAGATTCCGTATCTGACGATCAGGACGATGACGATGCGATTGCTGATTCTGCGGAAGATGTGGACGTTGAGCTGGACGCCAGCGATCATGACCTCGACCCCATTGTTCTTGAAGACGACCATGAGGGCCTGCCTGCGCCGTCCACAACGCGCCTGCCTGCAGTTGGCCCGCGCGACAGCCTGCACCTTTACCTGCGCGAAGTAAGCCGCTTCCCCCTGCTCAAGCCGGATGAAGAACACGAGCTTGCCTTGCGTGTGCGCGACCACAACGATGCGGACGCGGCCTTTCGGCTTGTTTCATCGCATCTGCGGCTTGTGGTGCGCATTGCCATGGACTTTCAGCGCAGATGGATGCAGAACGTGCTCGACCTCGTACAGGAGGGCAATGTGGGGCTCATGCGTGCGGTCAACAAATTTGACCCCGACAAGGGCATCAAGTTTTCGTACTATGCTTCGTTCTGGATCAAGGCCTACATACTCAAGTTCATCATGGACAACTGGCGCATGGTCAAGATCGGCACCACCCAGGTGCAGCGCAAGCTGTTCTACAATCTGAACCGCGAGCGTCAAAAGCTGATCATGCAGGGCTTTGACCCCGATGCGGCCATGCTTTCCGAGCGCCTCGGCGTTACGGAAGACCAGATCAACGAGATGGATCAGCGCCTTGCCTCCACCGACATGTCGCTGAACGTGCCTGTGGGCGAGGATGCCGGAGGCGCAACGCGCATGGACTTTTTGCCCGCGCTCGGCCCCGGCATTGAAGACAGCCTTGCCAGCGATGAAATCGCCGGGCTTGTGCGCAGCAAGCTCAAGACCATACTGCCCAAGCTGAACGAAAAAGAGCTGTATATTCTGCAAAACCGCCTGCTCACGGATGAACCTGTAACCTTGCGCGAGATAGGCGAACGGTATAACGTCACGCGGGAACGAGTCCGCCAGCTTGAGGCGCGGTTGCTGGAAAAGATCCGGCAGCATCTAGCTGTGGATATCAAAGACTTTTCAGACACATGGATACAATCCTGATATGAAACGTAACCACGTTGCGCTGCTATGCGCCCTGGCCCTGACTGCCGCTACCTCCTTTTCATTGCTGGGATGCGGCGGCTGTTCCGGCGCCAGGCACCAGACTGCTGAAAAATCGGACACTTCCGCAGCGGAATCTACCGCGCCTTCTGCCACGGCAAAGGCCCAGCAGCACGACCTCAAGGGCGTATCGCTGCGACCGGTTGAGGCAGAGCTTACGCCCAATGCGCTCAACACATATGCCTTTCTTGTTTTTGCGCAGGCCATGAACAATGAGGACGACAACGCCCTTGCAGCCGCGTCTCCGCTGCTGGCCAAGGCGCACATGCCGGTCAACATCTGGCTTGAAGGCGGCGTGTGGCTGCTCAGCCGCAAGTCTCCCCATACCGCGATGGTCATGGAGCAGGCCCTGAGTGTCTGGCCCGATGATATTTCGCTCAATCTGCTTTACGCCGAAGCCCTCATGGAAAAAGGTTCGCCCGAGCTTGGCGTCAAGCTCATGCGCGAATACCTTAAAAAGCATCCCGAATCTGTGGATGCCCGCATGGAGCTGGCCCTGCTGCTGGTCAAAACCAAGCAGTATCCCGAAGCCGAAAAGCTGCTCAACAGCGTTACGGGCAAGCAGCGCACCCCGCTGGTGGACTATTACCACGCCCGGGCGCTCATTGGCATGGACAGGCCCAGCGAGGCCGTGGCCTACCTGCAGCGCGCCATCAAGGATACGCCCGATTTTGTGGAGGCCCTGGCGGAACTGGCCTTCATCTATGAGCAGAAGCCCGACCTCAAGGCCGCGCGCGGCGTTTATGAAAAGCTGCTCAAACTCAATTTTTCATCGCAGGATGTTCTGCTGAGGCTCATCAATATCTCGCTGCGCATGGGCCAGCCCGAACGGGCGCTCAAGTATATGCAGCAGGGGCCGGACAGTACGCCTTTCAAACTGACCGTCGCCAGCATGTTTATGGATTCACGCCACTTTTTGCAGGCGGAAAGCCTGCTCAAGCAGGTAGTGGCCCAGGGCGATGCGCCCCACGATGTGTATCTTCTGCTGGCCGAGCTGGCATACGACCAGCGCCGCGATCTGGATATGGCCTTCTCCTGGCTGGATAAAATCCCGGCCTCCAGCAAGGCTGCCGTGCGGGGCGTGCTGCTGCGCATCCAGCTGCTGGCAGAGGCTGGCCGTGATGCCGAGGCCCTTGACGCCGTGCGCAAGGCCACAAGCGCCAATCCCGACTCCTCCGAGCTTGTGGAGGTCGAGGTGCGCCTGCTTGCGCGGCAAAAGCAGATGAAGCAGGCCCTGGACGTTGCCCAGAATGCCATAAAGCGCTGGCCCAACAATGCGGAAATGTTCTTTCTGCTCGGCTCTCTTCAGGATGAAACCGGCGACAAAAAAGCCGCTTTCAAAACCATGGAGAAGCTTCTGGCTCTGCATCCTGACAATTATCAGGCGCTCAACTACGTGGGCTACACCCTGGCCGAAGAAGACCGCGACCTTGACCGCGCCCTGACACTTCTTGTGCGGGCCAACGATCTGGCCCCCAACCAGTCCTATATTATAGATTCTCTGGCCTGGGCCTATTTCAAGGCTGGAAAACTCGATGACGCCCTGAAGGAAATCCGCCGCGCCGTTACGCTGGACGAGCATACGGATGCCTCCATATGGGAGCACTACGGCGATATCGCCGCGCGGGCTGGCCTTAAGGACGAAGCCCGCACTGCCTATCAAAAGGCCATGGAACTCAAACCCGACAATGCGGAAGCATTGCGGCAGCGGCTTTCACATCTATGAAAAAATTAGTTATTTTTTGTTGTCTGGCGCTGCTGTGCGCCTGCGCCCGTCAGCCTGTACTGGAAACATCGCCCGAAAACCGCGCGGTGCTTGAACAGCGCTGGCAAAAGTTTGCGGCTGTCAGCTCTGCCGACAAGTCTGAACCCTATCGCCTGCAACTGAGCCTGCGCTTTGGCACCGATGGCGATACGCGGCGCGTCACGGCCCTGTTCTGGGGCAATAGCCAGCGTCAGCTGCGACTGGACGTTATGGCGGGCGTGGGCACCACTGTTGCCAAGATACTTGAAGACGGGCAGCATTTTCTTGTGTACAGCCCCAGCGAAAACAAGGCCTACTTCTATCAGGGCGCTACCAAGCCCCTGCTTCAGGTTGGCGTGCCGGTTCCCCTCAACCTTGTGCACCTGGCCGACCTGCTCAATGGCCGTTACACGGCGGTATTTGGCAACCAGTTTGACAAAACCGCCTTTTCCGCCGACGGCAAGGCCCTGTACGACCTTCAGGGCCAGCCTGGAGGCCGCCTGATCATCAACGAGCAGGGGCTGCCCGTGGAATGGCAGGAACAGGCCAACGGCAAGGGCTGGAGCATGGAAATCCTGTATTCGGATGATCCCAAGCCGCTGCCCCGCCGTCTGAACCTTGCCCACAGCAACGGCAAACGCGCCATTGTGCTTATCAAGGAAAGAGAAAAGGTTTCCCAGCCCTTTACAAAAGAGCAAATGGCCTTAACCCTTCCTGATGACGCACCCCTGCTGCCGCTCGCCAAGTTCAAGCAGCAGCAATAGTTTTGGCCTGTCGGGCCGCGCCTGACGGCTGCGGCCCGGTATCGGGGCAACCCGCCTTAACCGCCACTACAGAAGTGTTAAATGCTCTAGCGGTGCGTCCGGCCAGTCCGGGCGCACCGTGCGTACCTTTGCAGGAGTATACATGCAGACTATTCACATTGCCTCAGACCACGCTGGCTATGCACTGAAAGAACACCTTGTCCAGTTTCTTGCCCAGAAGGGCATAAACGTGGTGGACGACGGCACCCACTCCACCGAAAGCTGCGACTACCCCGTGCTGGCGCACAAGCTTTGCGCCGCTGTGGAAAAAGAGCAGGGCGCAGGCATTCTCATTTGCGGTACAGGCATTGGCATTTCCATTGCCGCCAACCGCCACGCCGGCATCCGCGCGGCCCTGTGCGCCACAGAGCTTCAGGCGCGCCTTTCGCGCCAGCACAACAACGCCAATGTGCTCTGCCTCGGCGCGCGCATCATCGGCGTGGAGCTGGCTCAGGCCATTGTGGAGGCATTTCTGGGCGCTTCCTTTGAAGGCGGCAGACACCAGCGCCGCATCGACATGATCAATCTTCCCGGTCAGGCCGGGTAAGGGATATACATGCTGCTCTACAATACCCTGGGCCGTAAGAAGGAAGAGTTTGTTCCTGTTCATCCGGGCAAGGCAAACATGTATGTTTGCGGCATAACGGCCTATGATCTTTGTCATATCGGGCATGCGCGTTCCGCCCTTGTTTTTGATGTGCTCGTGCGGCAGTTGCGCCATACAGGGCTTGAGGTCCGCTTTGTGCGCAATTTTACGGACGTGGACGACAAGATTATCAACCGCGCCAACAAGGAAGGCCGGGACTGGCGCGAGGTTGCCCAGACCTACATAACAGCCTTCCACGAAGACATGGATCGGCTCGGCGTGCTGCGGGCCGATGAAGAACCCCGCGCCACCGACTTTATCCCACAGATTCAGGCCATCTGCTCCACGCTTATTGATTCGGGCAAGGCCTACTCCACGCCCTCCGGGGACGTGTATTTTCGTGTGCGGGCTTACGAACCCTACGGCAAACTCTCTGGCCGCAGCCTCGACGATCTGCTCTCCGGCGCGCGCGTAGCGCCCGGCGAAGAAAAAGAAGACCCCCTGGATTTCGCCCTGTGGAAGGCCGCCAAGCCCGGCGAACCTTTCTGGGAAAGCCCCTGGGGCAAGGGCCGCCCCGGCTGGCATATTGAGTGCTCTGCCATGAGCCAGCCCTACCTGCCGCTGGACATTCACGGCGGCGGACAGGATCTTATCTTCCCGCACCACGAGAACGAGATCGCCCAGTCCGAAGCCGCCTGCGCCTGCTCGCTGGCCCGCTACTGGGTGCATAACGGCTTTGTGCAGGTAAATGCGGAAAAGATGTCCAAATCCCTGGGCAACTTCAAGACCATCCGCGATATTCTCGAAAACTATCTGCCTGAAACCCTGCGCTTTTTCCTGCTGGGCAAGCACTACCGCAGCCCCATCGACTTTACCGCCGACAGCATGGACGAAGCGGAAAAAGCCCAGCACCGCGTGTATACAGCCCTGCACGAGGCGGGCAAGGCCCTTGCCCGCGACAAGTGGAAAAAAACGCCCCTGCCGCAGGAAATGACCGAGGAATGGGCCGCGCTGCCCAAGGCTTTTGACGCCGCCCTTGAGGATGACATCAATACGGCGCAGGCTCTCGGACAGGTTTTTGCCCAGGTGCGCCTTGTGAACCGTCTGCTGGAAGACAAGGCCCTGCGCGCTGCCGAAGCCGGACGCGACCTCCTTCAGGAATTTCTTGCCCGCGCGCAGGAATGGGACAAGCGCCTTGGCCTCTTTGGGCAGGCTCCGCAGGATTTTCTGGCTGATTTGCGCGGTCAGCGCGCCACACGCGGCAAGATTGACGTGGCCCGAGTGGAAGAACTGATGCTCGCCCGTCAGGAAGCCCGCGCCAGCAAGGATTTTGCCCGCTCGGATTCGCTACGGCAGGAAATTCTTGATCTGGGCGTCAGCGTACGCGACACCCCCGAAGGTCAGGTTTGGGATCTGGAATAAGCCGCTGCCCGCGTCGGTCTCCGGCGCGGGCGCTTTTACTGCGGCATCATGAGGACGCCATGTTACATCGTGTTGCCCTGCGCCGTGTTATGGCGCTCTTTGTTCTGCTGGCATTTCTGTCAGCCCAGCTTGTGGCCGTACCGGCTCAGGCCTTCTTTTTCGGCGGCGTCACCATCAAGGACGAAAAGGAGATGGGCCACAAGTTTGACGTGATGATCCGCGCAAACATGCCCATTGTGGAAGACCCTGAGGTAAGCCAGTACGTCAACCAGATAGTGGATCGTCTGGTCAAAAAGATTCCGCCGCAGCCCTTCAGCTTCAAAGCCGCCGTTATCCTGCACAATTCGCTCAACGCCTTTGCCATTCCCGGCGGCTACGTCTACGTGTTCACCGGCCTCATCATGAACATGGAAAAGGAAGAAGAGCTCGCAGGCGTTCTTGCCCACGAACTGGCGCACGTAACCCAGCACCACGTGGCCTCACGCCTTGAGCGCGCGCAGTTTGTGACCCTAGGCTCCCTGCTGCTGGCCATTGCGGGCGTGGCGGTGGGCGGCTCCAGCGGCGGCGCCATTGCTGTGGGCGCGCTGGGGGCCGGGCAGTCGGCCATGCTCAACTACAGCCGCATGGACGAAACCGAGGCCGACCAGATTGGCCTGCAATACCTTGTGGCTGCGGGCTATCCTCCGCAGGGCATGGTGGGCGGCTTCAAGGTGCTGCGCCAGAAAAGCTGGATGAGCGGTACCAGCGTGCCGACCTACCTTTCTACCCACCCTGCCATCGGCGACCGCATCAACGGGCTTCAGGCCCGCATTGAGGGCATGGGCAAATCCGTTCAGGGGCGTACGCAGGACAACACCAAATTTGTCCGCGTCAAAACGCTCCTCTGGGCGCGCTATGGCGACGCGCAGGCTGCGCAGCAGCGTTTTTCGGGCAAGGACGGCCTTTCGTGCATGGGGCGCGGCATTGTGCTGGCCCGCACCAACCGGGTTAACGAGGCCAGCAAGGCCTTTGACGAAGCCCTCGCCGCTTCGCCCAACGACCCGCTGGTACTACGCGAGGCTGGCGCATTCCACTACCGCAAGGGCGACATGAGCCGTGCTGATGGCCTGCTGCGTCAGGCCATGCGCCTGGACCCGCGCGACTATATGGCCTCTTTTTTCTATGCCCGCATGCTTGACGAAACGGGCAGGCAGGCGCAGGCCGCGCAGTATTATAAAGATGTGCTGCGCTACGTGCCGGAAGACGCCGAAGTTCACGAGGCCTATGCCCGCTCGCTCGGTAAAACGGGCGACACTGCCGGGGCCTATATCCACATGGCGTACAGCGCCCTGTATTCCAACAACAAAAAACAGGCCGAGCGTTACTTTAATCAGGCCAAGGCCTTGTCGGGCAAATCTGCGAATCCGCGTGATTTTCAGAAGCTTGAGGCCGCCTATAAAGAACGCAAGGAAATATGGGAAAAGAACTGATGCTGGATACGCATGCCACAACCATACTGGCAGTAAGAAAGAATGGCCGCGTGGCCATTGCTGGCGATGGTCAGGTGACCCTGGGCCAGAATATGATCATGAAGCACGGTGCGCAGAAGGTGCGGCGGTTGTACGACGGCAAAATCCTGGCGGGTTTTGCCGGGGCCACAGCCGATGCCTTTACACTGTTTGAGCTTTTTGAAGCCAAGCTCAAGGAATTGCGCGGCAACATGGTTCGCGCCGCCGTCGAAATGACCAAGGAGTGGCGCAAGGACAAATACCTGCGCAAGCTTGAGGCCATGCTCCTGCTGGCAGACAGCGAACACATTCTCGTTCTGTCTGGCACGGGCGATGTCATTGAACCGGACGACGAGGTTGCAGCCATTGGCAGCGGCGGCCCCTATGCCCTAGCGGCAGCGCGGGCGCTTGCCCGGCACAGCGACATGGATACGGAGGCCATTGCCCGCGAGGCCATGCGCATTGCCTCGGAAATCTGCGTGTACACCAACGGCAACCTTACGGTTGAAACGCTGTAGCCATCACTGCCACAGGAGCGGAAAAATTCATGAGCGTAGTTGTTGCCGGGTGCAAGGTTAACCTTGGTTTGCGCATCACGGGCGTGCGGGAAAACGGGTATCATGAGCTGGATTCTCTTTTCTGGCCCCTGCCCCGCCCCTGCGACCGTCTGCACATACGTGAAACCGGCACAGCCGGTCTGGTTGTACAGTGTGATACGCCCGGCATTGACCTTGAGAACAACACCCTCACCAAGGCCTACGCCACCCTCGCCAAACGTGTGCCCAACCTGCCCGGGCTTGAAGTGCGCCTGAACAAGGGCATTCCCGCTGGTGCAGGGCTTGGCGGCGGCAGCAGCGATGCGGCGGCCCTGCTGCGCTGGCTCAACAGCAGGCTATCCAGCCCGCTTGACGATCAGGCGCTGGCAGAGGTTGCCCTCACAGTTGGCGCGGACACGCCGTTTTTTCTCATAAACAAACCCTGCCGGGTGCGTGGCATTGGCGAGATCATCGAGCCTTGCAGGGATGATGCGCTTGCAGGCATACACCTTGTTCTGGTATGCTCCCAAATTCATGCATCCACCCCCCAGGCATACGCCGATTATGACGCAGCGCTCAAGGCGTCAAACACGGTTTCTGGGCAAAATTGCTTGACAAAGACAGAAAGCAAGGCTAATGGAACTTTTCTCTCCGGGGTGCGGACAGAGTTGAGCATTCACAACGACCTTGAGGACGTTGTATTTTCTCGCCATCCACAGCTTGCAGAAATCAAGGCGAACTTGCTGCGCCTTGGGGCTGGAGCCGTAGCCATGAGTGGCAGCGGCTCAAGCATTGTGGCGCTTTTCGCACACGAATTCCATGTGGAATCGCAGGCGGCTGCCGCCATGCTGCAAGGAGAGAACAGGCGCGTATACGCGCACGTGCTGTGAAATACTGGGATGTAGCCAAGTGGTAAGGCAACGGGTTTTGGCTCCGTCATTCGAAGGTTCGAACCCTTCCATCCCAGCCACACGCTGCTGTATCGCGCCTGGGGCGTCTGACCGCGCCTTCCGTCGATTTGTCGGCGGCCTGGCAATAAAGCGCCGCCTTTCTTCCGGCGACGGCAGCAAGGATGTATAACCGTAAGTGCTCTTTGGCGCGCAAGGCAGGGCGGTTCATGTACAGCGATCTTAAGATCGTCACCGGGTCTTCCAATCCGGATTTGGCCAAGGCCATCTGCAACCATCTGGGGTGTCAACTCACGCCCACGCTGGCGACCACGTTCAGCGACGGCGAGTTGCGGATCGAAATAGGCGACAATGTTCGCGGTGATGACGTTTTTGTGGTGCAGCCCACCTGCCCCCCGACCATCAACCGCAATCTGGTGCAGCTCTGCCTCATGCTTGATGCCCTCAAAAGGGCCAGCGCAGGCAGGATTACCGCCGTTATTCCTTACTACGGCTATGCGCGCCAGGATCGCAAGGTCAGCCCTCGTGCGCCCATCAGCGCCAAAATGGTGGCCGATTTTATCAGCGTTGCCGGTGCGGAACGCGTGGTCACCATTGACCTGCACGCAGGACAGATTCAGGGCTACTTTGACTGCCCGGTGGACAACCTGTTTGCCGTGCCTGTCATGCTTGAATCGCTGCGGCGGCTGCACGACGACAACATCGTGATTGTGTCGCCCGATGCCGGCGGTGTTGAACGCGCCCGCGCCTATGCCAAAAGGCTCAACGCGCCGCTGGCCATTGTGGACAAGCGCCGCGACAAGCCCAATCAGGCTCAGGCCATGCATGTTATCGGCGATGTGAAAGGCCGCCTTGCCATTGTGGTGGACGACATGATCGACACCGCTGGCACATTGTGCGCCGGTGCGGAAGTGCTGCTCAAAAACGGCGCTACCAAGATTGTGGCCTGCGCCACTCACGCTGTTTTGTCCGGCCCCGCCATTGACCGCATCAACAGCACCGAGGCGCTTTCGCAGGTATTTGTCACAGACACCATCCCCATGGGCGACAAACTTGAACGTTGCCCCAAGCTGGAGGTTGTTTCTGTGGCTGCCCTTCTGGGCAAGACTATCCACAACATCCATACCGGTTCATCGGTGAGCGTGTTGTTTGTGTAACCCGCTTTATGCGGATTGCGTATAGACCCAAGCCTGCCCGCAAGGGCCGGTTCCATAATAACAGAACTTTTTCCGCACGCTTCGGCTGCGGTAAGCCAAGGAGCAGGACATGAATATTGAAAAGACTTTGAGCGTGCAGAAGCGCGATGGTAGCGGCAAAGGCGCCAGTGGCCGTCTGCGTACCCAGGATCTGATCCCCGGCGTGTTCTACACCGCCAAGGGTGACAACATCTCTGTGCAGGCTCCTGCCCTGCCGCTGGAAAAGATTTTTGCCGAAGCCGGTCGTACCTCGGTGTTCAACCTCGAGATTGACGACAACGGTCAGAAGTCCGTGCATCCTGTGATCATCTGGGACGTGCAGTACCATCCCTACAAGAAAGAATTCAGCCACATCGACTACTACGGCGTGGATCTGGAAAAGCCCGTCACCGTTGACGTGCCCGTGGAATTCGTGGGCGTGTCGCGCGGCGTGAAGCTCGGCGGCCAGCTTGAAACCTACCGCGAAATCGTGCGTCTGTGCAGCAAGCCCCTGGACATGCCCAAAAAGATCGTTGTTGATGTGACCCCCATGGACATCAACACCACCATCTGCGTGGGCGACCTGCCCCTGCCCGAAAACGTCAAGGCCGTTTACGACCAGAACTTCGCCATCGTCAGCGTTCTTTCCAAGGCCAAGGAAGCCGCTGAGGCCGCCGAATAAGACTGTTTGACGCAAAGCCCGGTCATCGGGCCTTTGTGCGACTGTATTGGCCGGTTCCTTGCGGGACCGGCCTCATTTTATGTACGCATGGCGCCATGAATAAACCAGCCTTTGTTACGCACAAGCTGTCTGCCCATAACCGGGAACTGCGGCTCGAACTCTGGCCCAATCATGGGGCCGGGGTCATGCTGTTTTATCCTGGCACCATGCTGTCGCCCATTCAGTATCGGCCCATGATTGCCGCCTTGCAGCAAGCTGGCTTTGCCGTTGCCGCAGTGCATTTTACCGGGCACGGTCTGAACCGCCACAGCGTGAGCTTCAGCTTTGACGACCTGCGGCAAAACTGCCTGGACGCCGAGGCATGGCTGCGTGGTGCAGGCCATGCCCACATTGCGGTGTGCGGGCACAGCCAAGGCGGCATACTCGCATTGGCGCACGCGGCTGCATCCCCCGGCCTTACAGCGGCATTTCCCATTACCGGGGTGCTGCCCCAGATGCGCGAAGCTGTCTATCTGACACGCTTTGCCGGGCTGGCTGACCGCAGAGCGGATATTGAACGTATTTTCTGTAGGCTGGCACGCTGGCTGCCGTGGCTGCCCATGCCCTTGCAGGCCTACCTTGATTCCTGGCGGATCATTTCCGGAGCGCGGCGAACTGTGAGCAACCGTCGCAAAACACGGCTGACATATCCCCTGAGTTTTCTGGCCAGCCTGTTTAGTACGCGTCTGCCCGAGAACCTGCAGTGCCCCCTGTATTTTTTCAGCGCTCGAAATGATGCCCTGTTTACGCCAGCTATTATTCGGACCACCTTTGACTGCCTCAAGGCACCGTCCAAAAAACTGGTCTGGCTGCCCGGCGGCGGGCATCTGGCCGCCATGAATCCCCCGCTGTGCCATTTTATGGCACGCACCGCAGCAGCGGCATGCGCGGGGCTTGGCCTGCCCCTGCACCTTGAGCGCATATAAATCGCCTCTGGAGGCGTACTGATGGACTATAAAGGCGTTATCGTAGGCCTGGGCAATCCCGGCGCCAAATACGACCACACACGTCATAATTGCGGCTTTGATTTTGTGAGCTATCTTGTGGAGCTTGCCGCCAGAGACGGCGAAGCGAGCCAACAAAACGGCGGCAAATTTTCTTGCGAATTGTGGCGCTTGCGCCTGCCAAAGCTTGGGGGCTTATGGCTTGCGGCCAAGCCGCAGACATTCATGAACCTCAGCGGCCAGTGCGTGCAGCCGCTGCTCGCCTGGCACAAACTCAAGCCGCATGATCTTGTTGTTGTACATGACGAACTGGACATCCCCGCCGGGGAACTTCGCTTCAAGCTTGGCGGGGGCAATGCCGGGCACAATGGGCTGAAATCCATCACAGAACTCTTGGGAACGCCAGATTTTTACCGCTTACGCATGGGCATTGGCCGGCCCCCTCACAAGGGTGACGTGACAAACTGGGTGCTGGGCCGACCGGAAGGCGAAGAGGCAAAAAACATTGAAGAATCGATGGAACTTGCCGCCGATACATTGTTTGCCTTTGCCGATAAAGGGCTCGACAGTGCTGTTCGTGCTGCGCGAAAGGCATCCTGAGCGGTACCGTGCAGTGCTGCCTTTTGATAATGGCTTTCTGTAACCGCCGGTTTTGCAATCAATTTGCATGGGGCCAATGCTGTAAACACGCTGCAACAGTATCTGCGCACCGCCTTGCTGGCCCGGTCAAATGCCCATTGCCCCAAATATGAGCAAAATACTTTTTCAACTGGACTCCTGCTCATTCTTGGACTAGGATATTTGAAGAGTCGGTTTCCGACCCTTCAATACTTCATTTAATTCGCGACTTCCAGCTATCGCTCCAGGTCTCGTTTATTTGCGCCTTTTGGGGCGTTTTGGTGGCATCATGTTCACTCCGGACGATCTCGTTGTATATCCTGCCCAAGGTGTGGGCCAAATAGAACGCATAGACAGCAAAACCGTTGGGGGGCTTGTCTGTGAGCTCTATATTGTGCGCATCCGGGCAAACAACGTCACGCTGATGGTTCCGGTGAATAATGCCGCGCATGTGGGCCTGCGCACCCTCACGCCCAAGGATGAAGCCTCCACGATTCTTGAATCGCTTCGCAATGATTCGGGCAAGGTTGTGTACACGGGCCAGAACTGGAACCGCCGCTTCCGCGAATACTCCGAGCGGCTCAAAAGCCCCAGCCTTGCTATTGTGGCCGAAGTGCTGCGCGAGCTGTTGCTTATTGGGCGCAGCAAGGAGCTTTCTTTTGGCGAACGGCGGCTTCAGGAGCAGGCCATGGGCCTTGTGACCGGAGAACTGTCAGAAGTTCTGGAAATCGCAGAAGACAAGGTGCGCGACGAACTGCTTGAAATTTATGCCCCCCCGCCAGCCCCTGAAGAAACCGCCAGCTAGCCCGCTCACCCCCAGACCGATTTTTTTGTGAACAGCGACGTATTTTTTCCTTGCCATTACAGAAAAGATGGGCTAATCGCATTTTCACACATCTTTTTTGTTCCCAATATCATCCGCCTACCACGCTACAATATGCAAATGTTGTAAGCGTTACCCTGTGTCTTATCAAAATATCGGACTGTTATGCGCAAAAAGAAAGCTACTTCCACACTGTTGACCGACAGCGCCTTGAGCCTCACGGATCTGAAGACGCGTAGCATGCAGGAACTCATGGAGCTGGCTGAGCAGTATGAAATTGAAAATGCCAGTTCCATGCGTAAGCAGGAACTCATTTTCGCTCTGCTTTCCACCTGTGCTTCACAAAACGGCGCCATTTACGGTGATGGCGTGCTTGAAATTCTGCCCGATGGCTTTGGCTTTTTGCGGTCGCCGCTGTGCAGCTATATGCCCGGCCCGGACGACATCTACGTGTCGCCCTCGCAGATCAGGCGGTTTTCTTTGCGCAAGGGAGACATAGTTTCCGGCCAGATCCGCCCCCCCAAAGAGGGCGAACGCTACTTTGCCCTTCTCAAGGTCACCGAGATCGGCTTTGAACCGCCGGAACACGCCAAGAACCTCGTTCTGTTTGACAACCTCACGCCAATCTATCCCGACCGCCAGCTCGTCATGGAAAATGGCGAGAAAAATCTTTCCAACCGCGTTATCGACATCATGGCCCCCATTGGCTGCGGACAGCGCGGCCTTATCGTGGCCCCGCCGCGCACGGGTAAAACAATCCTGCTCCAGGCGCTGGCCAATGCCATTAATGCCAATAACCCCGATGTATACCTCATTGTGCTTTTGATTGACGAGCGCCCGGAAGAAGTTACCGACATGGAGCGCACAGTCAAAAAGGCCGAGGTTATCAGCTCCACCTTTGACGAACCGCCGCAGCGCCACGTGCAGGTGTGCGAGATGGTGCTTGAAAAAGCCAAGCGCCTTGTGGAACGCAAGCGCGATGTTGTCATCCTGCTGGACTCCATCACCCGTCTGGGGCGCGCGTATAACGCTGTAACCCCTTCTTCCGGCCGGGTGCTCTCCGGTGGTCTTGACGCCAACGCCCTACAACGGCCAAAACGCTTTTTTGGTGCGGCCCGCAATATTGAAGAAGGCGGCAGCCTCACCATAATTGCTACGGCGCTTATCGACACGGGTTCCCGCATGGATGAAGTTATCTTTGAAGAATTCAAAGGTACCGGCAACATGGAAATCTACCTCGACCGCCACCTTTCGGAAAAACGCGTTTTCCCCGCCATCGACATCAACCGCACGGGCACCCGCAAGGAAGACCTGCTGCTGGCCGACGATGTGCTCAACCGCGTGTGGATTCTGCGCAAGATTCTTGCGCCCATGTCTTCCATCGACAGCATGGAATTTTTGCTGGACAAAATGCGCGCGACCAAATCCAACAAGGATTTCATGAACGCCATGGGCAAGTAAGGCCCCGGCAGCCAATCAAGGCAAATGGCCGCTCTGCGGCGCGTGCATGGAGCCGGCAACCCGGTCGGCTCCAGGTTTCGCCTTGACCTTGGGTTTAGCAAGGCTTATCTTTTAGGGTGTAATTTGCATTATTGCCCAACTCTCAACGGAGGCTCCCCGCATGTTCGGCGTAAGCATGCCTGAATTATTGCTCTTACTTGTTGTGGTTCTGCTTGTTTTCGGGTCGAACAAACTGCCGGAAATCGGCGGCGGGCTGGGTCGGGCAATCCGCAACTTTCGCCGCTCTTCAACCGAGCCGGATGAAATTGACATAACCCCCAAGGATAAAAAGCAGCCCACGTCTACTGACGATCCCAATCACAAGGCATAGAACCGCCCGTCGAAACATAAGGATTTGTCATGAAAACGGAACAGCTTTCAGTTTTTCTGGAAAACCGGGCCGGGCGTCTGGCCGAGGTTACGCATACACTGGCAGAGGCTGGCATCAACATTCGCGCGCTCTCTCTGGCCGATACTTCTGATTTCGGCATTTTGCGCATGATTGTATGCGACCATGATAAAGCCAAGGTTGTTTTGAAGGAAAAGGGATTCACCCTTGGCCGCACAAGCGTTGTGGCCGTGGAAGTTCCCGATGTTCCCGGCGGCCTTGATTCCGTCCTTCAGACGGTTTCCAAGAACGGCATCAACGTGGAATACATGTACGCCTTTGTGCAGCGCGAAGCTGAAAGCGCCGTCATGATCTTCCGCTTTGACAAGGTCGATCAGGCCATTGAAGTGCTCAAGGCCCACGACTTTGTCATTATCCCGGCAGAGCGCCTCTGCGCCCGCTAGGGCATTTACGCAGGCCACAGAATTTTCAAGCTGAAAGAGCCGCAGTAACCTGCGGCTCTTTTTGTTCAAGCTCTTTGGCAGATTTTACGCAAAATGGCTTGTGGTTTCCACAAGCCATTTTTTTGCGAATAACGTGCCCTTTGGGCGTCAATACCACGATTCTAACCGACCCTAGAACGACCAGGCAACTCCCAGCGAAACAAGGGATTGGTCGTATCTGTACAGCGGGCTTTCTGAATTATTGTGGGTATACTGGTACGAAGTTTCAACAGACCAGGCATCGGTAATATGCCACGTAAGGGCCGCGCCGGTGCGCCATTTCTGATCAAGCCTGTTGGACGTTTCAAGGGCCGTTGCCGGGCCGTTGTACCAATCGTTTTCAAAGGAAACAAAGGGGGCAAGCTCAAAGCCCTTGGGCAGTTTGAGTGAAAGCCTGGCGCTGGCTTCCCATCCGGTGTAGCAGTAATCGGCCTTTTCAGGCGTATTGCCGCCCACATAACTCAGCCCAACCATGATTTCATGGTTGCTCTCGCCAAAAAAACGCCGCACATACTGGCCTAGTGTCCAGTACGCGCCGTTGCGGTCGCCATCTCTGGAGTATGCCCGCGAATCCAGGGTACCACGCGTAATGAGCTGCCATGACGGCGTGACCGCCCAAAGCCATGTGGCTTCCGGGCCGGATGCCGTGACATTCTGGTACCACTGATAATCAAAAACTTCGCTCTTAAGGCGCAGATCAAACATGGTTGTAGGCGTGAGATGGCGAAGGCCCACAGCCGCCCTGCCCCATTCGGATGTGCGGCTGTGCACATCATCCAGCGAGGAATCTCCATTACCGCGCGCCATGCCCTGCGCATCGCCTACGATCCACCAAGGCGTATCCCGCTCGGACTTCCAGCCCACATCAAGGTTTGCCCCGAAATACGCGCCAAAGGTGCTTTTGGCTTCCGCATCCGGCAGGCTGACGCGCCACGTACCCAGATCCATGGTGGTGCTTGAAGGGCCAAATGTCGCGTTTGAGTCATACAACAGCCCAGTACGGAGTTTGCCGTGCACCTGCCAGTGATCGTAGCGCTTTTCAAGCGCATCCAGCAGTCGGTCATTATCAGCCTTGCTGATGTTGGGATTCAGCGACCGCATGGTTGCCATGGCTTGCTCCGCGCTTACGCGGTCTTCAAGCGCCATGTAGGCCTGCGCCAGTTCGCTATAGAGTACTGGTTCCGAAGGATACTTTTCCGTGAGGCGTTCATAGGCCATTACAGCCTGATTGTACCGCCCGCTGCGCATGGAGCTACGCGCCAGGTTAAGGTTGATTTCATCATCGTCCGGCGCTTCACGCAGCAGGCGCATGTACATATCATATGCGGAAGCATATTTGCCCTGCTGCATGAGGGCAGCGGCATCTGCCTTGGCGGATCCCACCGCCGTGCGCAGTGCAGGGGAATCATCCGCAGCGATGGCCGCACTGACCAGTAAAAGCATGCACAGGGGCACAAGCGCGAACCTACAGCAGAGCTGCAACGGGTGGAATGGATTACGTATCATTGTTTGTTCCACCTATCGTTGTTTGCCAGAAAATGAACCAGATTCAAGAACTCCATCAGTATTGCTGATCTGGTACCCACCAGCAACAGACAGCCCCGAGGAGGAGCGCGCGGCAGTTCCGTTCATGGAGCCTGTCACTCCATCAGCAGCAAATCCCCCCACATTCAGGCTTGAACCGCTGATGCTGCCCGTACCTCCAGTAAGCGCATTGGGAATGTCAGAGTTGCCAGACCGCATGACCCCGTTGCTCACACCGCCGTTTGTCAGATTAACCTGAAAGCTGAACGAGCCGGAGTACATATCACTTGTCAGCCCGCCAGATACGTTGGCGTTGCCCGTTTGCCGGAATCCCTCGCCCAGCCCCTGCGCTACAATAGGCGTCTGCGCCAGGCTCGTTGGCGTAATTGGGTTCCCCATTGCGGGGGAAGGCGGCGCCAGCTGCGCTGTTCCGCCAGAGGCGGGTCTGTTGGCTGCCACGCTTTCAGATACCAGGTTGTGGTCTGCTGGCGTCATGGGGGCAACCGTACCCTGCGGCAGGGTGATCTTGAAACCGGACGGCACCCGCACACCGTTAACAAAAACCTCTTTGGAGGTATTGGCTACACATACGGTTGTGCCGGCGTTATCCACCTCAAGGGAAAGCATGGTGCCGCGAATGCCAACGGTAGCATCCGGCGTAACCACAGAAAACCCGTCAGGATTCTTTTCCACAATTTTGCCCGTGATAAACCGGGCTATGCCCTGCCCCATTCTGGCCTTGAAGGCAGGATTCGCACCTTCTGCGACTACAGTTTCAAGGCTCAGTGACGTGTTGGAACCAAGCGACACTGTAGTGTCGTCGTCAAAAAGAATCTGCGCCCGGCCCGTGGCGTCTGTCGTCAGCGTATCCCGATCCCCGACCGGACTTTTCATGTCCAGCGGCACGGCCTGTCCATCCCTTTGGGCAGTAACGCCAGCCTTGAAGGAAATTACCTGTCCCACATCCTTGGCCGTGCATACGCCCCCAGCCAGCAAAGTTAGGCACAGGGCCAAAGCCCCGCGCCCCAGCATTGAACGAATCATGTTTTCCCCCACAGCAACAGAATGTTTCTACTTGCCTTCCATTGTCCAGATGCCGTCCCACTGGGCAGGCGGATTCTGCGCAAGCATGAGCGATCGCTCATGATACAGACCAAACAGACAAACGGCGGGATACCTTTTTGCCAGCGCGGCAAAACCAGCCGTCGCCTCGGCAAAATCCCCCTGTTCATACAGCGCGCGCGCCGCGCTCCATTGCGGCATGGACGCCTGAAAAATTGCATCCGCACCCGACCTCATGGGCCAGTAGATGCTTACAGGCTTCGTCTTGCCCTTGACCCGCAGCATGTCAAGATGAACAAAGGCAAAGGCGTCCCCGCAGCCTTCTCTGGTATCCCCACTCACCACCACGGGCGCGCCATAGCGTTTACACAGCCCCTCAAGGCGCGAGGCAAGATTCACATTATCGCCTATGAGGGTGTAGTTGATAAGGTCTTCTGACCCCATGTTTCCCACATAGGCCTGCCCGGTGTGAATGCCCGCGCCCATGGCAAGACGTATTCCAAAGCTCGCCTCTATTTCGCCGTTCAGTGCCTCAAGCTGCTCCTGCATGCTCAATGCGGCGTCCACCGCCAGCGCGGGATGGCCAGGCACATCAAGGGGCGCGTTCCAGAAGGCCATGAGCGCATCACCGATGAACTTGTCCAGCGTTCCCTGCCGACTGCGCACAATGGCCGTCATGGGCGTAAAATAACGGTTCAGCAGTTGCACCACATCCTGCGGCGAAAGCGATTCAGAAAGGCTTGTAAAACCCCGAATATCCGTGAACAGGATGGAAAGCTCACGATTTTCACCCGCCAGCAGATCACCCTGCCGCCTGCTGATCCGTTTGACAACCTCCGGCGATACATAGCGCGAAAACGCACGGCGCAGAACGATCTTCTGCTTTTCCTCCTGCCAGAAGCGCACGCTCAGCAGCAATCCGCCGCACAGCATTGTGGTGAGCAGACCATACAGGGGCGAAAGAAACAGACCGCCCATAAACAGCTGCCGTGAGGCCGCGACCGTAGCGCCCATCAACGCCAGCGAGGACGGCACATATACGCGCGGCCCGGCAAAGCCAAAGGCAAGCGTTGCCGCGCAGGTCATAAAGGCGATTATCAGCGCCTGCGCCCCCGGCCCCCAGGATGGCAACTGCACAAAATTTCCGCTGATCATGGCGTCTATGGCCGCCGCATGCACCTCCACCCCCGGCATCACCCTGTCAAAGGGCGTTGCGCGGATGTCGGCCAGACCGGGTGCAGACGTGCCCACAAAGGCGATACAACCGTCAACATCAGCCCGCTTTGCACTGCCATCCAGCACCTTGGCGGCACTGATATACCGATAGGTATGCCGCCCCCCCTGAAAGGGAACCAGCATATAGCCTTCGCGCGAAACCGGAATCTTGAACTCCCCCGCCGCCACGCTGAAAAGCCCGTCTGGCCCGGTATACAGCCGCAGGGCATCTGTCCCCAGCGCGCGCATGAGGGCCTGCAAGGCCAGCGAGGGATAAACTGCATCCCCAAGCTTGAGGAGAAGTGGTACCTGCCGCACAAGGCCATCCGCATCGGGCGATACATTCACAAAACCCACGGGGGCCTCTGCAAAAAGCTGCGGCAGGGGCAACACAGCACCACGGGCTGTCGGCAAATAGGCATCGAATGGGGGGGCATCCTTGCCGCCCCGCGCTATCATGGCCGGAGGCTGCGGCATGGGGCCGGAATACGGCTCGCCCGCATAGCGGGCAAATGCACCCAGCACCACAGGCGCGGCGCGCACTGAGGCGGCAAACAGCGTATCAAAATCCGCCAGAAAAGAAGGCAGGCCCACGATTTCGAGCGTTACGCCCCGCTCCAGATAAAGGCCCTCGCGTAGACGTGTCGGCGAGGTTCTGTCCGGCTCAGCAAACATGATATCCAGCCCGATGGATGCAGCGCCATTCTGCGCCAGTCTGTCCACCAGGTCGGCCACCAGATACCGGGGCCAGGGCCACTGCCCGTAACGGGCCAGAGATTCTTCGTCTATATCGACAACAAGAGGAACTGGAGAAGGCTCGCTTTGCCGCCGCAGGGGCAGCAGCGCATCGTAAATTCTCAGATCAAGGCGTTGCAGCGCCACTGGCTGCACCACATACAGCGCCAGCATGGCAAGGGCACCGCACAGCCCCACAAGGGCTGTGAAAATCCACGGCTGCCGCAGCAGCCGTTTCAGGGCATCGGCAATGTTCATGAAGCAGTATCGCGGTTTGTCTGTTCCGGCTCCGCATCAGGAAATCGCTCATAAATCTTGGCCACAACGTCCATGATTTCTTCAAGGCATTCCACAAGCTGCGGGTCGAAATGACTGCCCGCCTCCTCGCGCAGGAGTGCAAGAGCCTTTTCGTGCGGCCATGCGGCCTTGTACGAACGGGGAGAAACCAGCGCGTCAAACACATCGGCAATGGCGGTTATACGCGCCGCAAGGGGGATATCCTCCCCTTCCAGCCTGCCCGCGTCGCTTGGGCCTGCATAGCCCTTGCCATTCCATTTCTGGTGGTGATGGTGGGCTATCTCGCGGGCAAAGGTCATGAATCCCCCGCTTTGGGCCTCTGCTTCCAGAATGCCCGCGCCAATAATCGTATGCGACCGCATGATAGCCATTTCATCATCTAAGAGTTTGCCCGGTTTTTTCAGCAGCAGATCGCTCACGCCTACCTTGCCTATGTCGTGCAGCATGGCGGCAAGGCGTATCTGGCTTTTGACGTGCAGGGTCACGTCCGGGTCAAGGCACAGGCGGTTGGCCCGCGCCTGATACATTTCTGCGGCGATGGCGCCCACGCGCTCGGCATGGGGGCCAGTTTCAAGCGGGTCATGCACGGAGGCCAGCCGCACAAGCCTGTTGATGCTTGCCCGCACCAGATGGCTGCGTTCAAGGATATTGGCGATTTCGCGGGCCAGCACCCGTATGTGTCGCTCCATGTCGTGGGTGAACTTGCGGGGCTTGCCCGTGCGCGGGTCAAGGCTGTTGATGAGCTGCATCACACCGGATATACGCCCCGCGTGGTCATGAAACGGCACCACGAGCATGGATTCCGTATGATATCCCGTGGCCTTGTCAAAATCATCACGGAACGAAAACGGCAAATCCTTCGGCATGGCGCGCACATCCACAATATTGAGCATTTCGCCCGTACAGGCCGCATAGCCCGCAATGGAATGGGGATTGATGGGCAGCCGCGCCGAAGAATAGGCGAACTTTGAGGCAGTATTTACAGAAAACAGACTGTCGTTGTGCGTGTAGGCAAAGAGCAGATCTTCCCCATCAACAAGAAAAATGGTTCCGGCATCTGCCCGCGTGATCTCTCGGGATTTGGCGAGTATGCGGTCGAGCAGCGTGTTCTCGTCCTGGTACTGCGAAAGGTCGTCCAGAAATCTGTCGAGCCAGTCGCTGAACTGAACCAGACCACATTCTCCACAGGCCTGCTGCCTGGGCATGGGCAGGCTGAACCGCATGCCCTCCCGCGCAAAGCACAGGCGCTGCCCGCTTGTCTGGCAACTGTGCAAGGCCTCGCGCTGTAGGGCGTCTATCTGCGCGTCCGTCATATCCGGCGCATGGTGTGAAAGCACAATGCATCCTGACCCGGCAGCATGGCCCAGATCACGCCAGTCTTCCCAGCGGGAATGCCCCCAGCCTTCGATATAGCTGGCATTGCTGTACATGCTGTCCACAACAGCCAGATCCGCGCCTTCAAGCAGTTCGCGGGCCGCCTGCTGCACTTCGGGGGCGCGGGTGATTTCATAATCGCCAGAGTACACAAAAACGGCTTTGTCGGCGCAAACCCTGTAGGCGAGCGCGCCTCCGGGATGATTGGCCGCTATGGCCGCAACCGCGACGCCATCGGCGGGATGCACCTCGTCACCGGGTTCAAGGCTGTGCCGCACAACGTTTCCGGCAAAGTCGCTGAAGGGTATGGGGAACATGCCGTGGGCAAAGTGATTGTCCAGCACGTCTTCGAGCCAGGCGGGAATATAGATGTGGGTTGTCCAGCGTGGGGAATGCAGGGGCGGAAAGAACCCCAGTCCCTGAATATGGTCTGTATGCCCGTGCGAAATAAAAAGATGGCAGGTGCCGCTTTCCGGCAGGTTTTCGCCAGCCTGCCGCAGCCCTGTACCAGCATCAAAAAAAATAAGCGCCCCGTTGTCGGAGCGCAGCTCAACGCATGAGGTGTTGCCACCGTAAAATGACATGGCCGGAGCTGGCACGGCAATACTGCCGCGCACGCCTCTGAGCACTACTTCCATGTGATCCTCCTGATGGATCAATACGGTGTTTTATAGTGCTAACCCTATGTCTTTCGTAATTTTTTTCAAGCGGCAAAAACCGGCATATCTGATATGCAGTAATATTATTAGCTATAAATAGAGTAGGTTGGAAAAATATTTCTGAAAAATTTTTTTTTGCTTATGAAAGGCAATAAAAGCGTTATCCGGCCAACCAACTGACCGGATAACGCTTTTATTGTATTGCTCGTCTAGAACACGCCGGTTACGCGCCCGGTTGCCACATCCACATCGATGTTGCGGAAGGAGGGCCTGGAGCCAGTACCGGGCATAAGGCTGATATCGCCCGCCACCGGGGCCACAAGGCCAGCGCCGCCAAAAAGCAGCACATCGCGCACGTGCAGCCGCCAGGATGAAGGCACGCCCTTACGCTTGGCATCGTCCGAAAGCGAATACTGGGTTTTGACCATGCACACGCCAAGCTCGTCCGCATCGGGGCGTTCCTGAAGCGTCTTGAGCCGCTGGGCGGCCATGGGTTCAAAATCCACGCCGTCAGCGCCGTACACTTCACGGGCAATGCAGACAATGCGTTCGGCAATGGGCAGCTTCCAGTCGTAGAGCGGGCGGAAGTTCCGCTTGGGCGAATTGCAGGCGTCCATGACGGCATCTGCCAGTTCGAGCGCGCCTTCGCCGCCCTTTTCCCAGTGTTCCGAAACTGCCACGCTTGCCCCGGCCTTTTCGCAGATACGGCGGATAGCGGCAATTTCAGCGGGCTTGTCGGTATAAAACTTGTTGATGCACACCACAGAGGGCACGCCGGAACGGCGCACAATGCCGATATGGTGCAGCAGGTTGACGCAACCGGCCTCCACCAGACCCACATCTTCCCGCAGGTATTCTTCGGGCAGGGGCTGACCGGGGCGGGGCTGCGGCGCGCCGCCGTGGTGCTTGAGCGCCCGCACGGTGGCCACGATCACCGCCGCGTCAGGCGCAAGACCGCTGTATCGGCACTTGAGGTTCCAGAATTTCTCGTAGCCCATTTCTGCGGCAAAGCCGGATTCCGTCACATGGATGTCGCCAAGCTTCAGCCCAACCCTGTCGGCAATAACCGAACTCTGGCCCAGGGCGATATTGCCGAAGGGGCCAGTGTGCACCAGCACGGGCTGCCCCTCGATGGTCTGGATAAGGTTGGGCTTGATGGCTTCCACCAGCCAGGCGGTCATGGCGCCGTCCACTTCAAGGTCGGCGGTGGTCACGGGCCTGCCGTTGCGGTCAAGGGCAAGCACCATGCGGCCCATGCGCTGCCGCAGATCGGCGAGGTCGCGCGCCACGGAAAGAATGGACATGACCTCGGAAGCAACGGTGATGTCGAAGTGCGAGCGCATCATAAAACCGTCGTTGCGTCTGCCGTCGCCTTCCATGCCGATAATCACGTTGCGCAGGGCCTGGGCGCAAAAATCCATCACCCAGCCGGTGCTGACGCGCGTGGGGTCAATATCCAGACGGCGCATGCCCGAAAGCCGCTCAAGCGTTGCGTCGTCATAGTTGCGCTCATGCTGCATGCGGGACGTGAGGGCCGTCATGGCAAGATTGTGGGCCGCGCCCACGGCATGGATATCACCCGTAAAGTTGAGGGAATACGGCGTGAGCGGGATGCACTGCGAAAGGCCGCCGCCAGCGGCGGAGCCCTTCATGCCCATGGTGGGGCCGCCCGAAGGCTGGCGGATGGCGGCAGAAGACCGCAAACCGCGCCGCGCAAGCCCCTGCACCAGACCAATGGTGGTGGTGGACTTGCCTTCGCCAAGGGGCGTGGGGGTGATGGCCGTAACGTCAACATACTTGCCGTTGGGCCGGTTCTCAAGCCTTTGCAGCACTTCCTGCTGCTCAATCTTGCCCATGTATCGGCCATATGGCAGCACTTCTGAAGGTTCCAGCCCCATCTCGGCGGTCAGGGCTTCAAAAGTTTTCATATTCTGTTCGGCATCCAGGGCTATCTGCCAGTCCGGGTGCTTGGTGGGATCAAGAGTCATGCTGTCTCCATACAACAAAGAATTGGCAAAATGGTACGGGCCGCCAGCTGGGGCGTCAAGCCCGAGGCATCAGGCATAGTGGCGGCCTTGCGGCTGTGGGCCGCATCATATATATATCACAACAATTCCGCCATGTTCATGAGCGGGTTTGCCCACCGTAACTGGCAGGCTGGAAATTTCACCGGACTCGCAGTCAGAAGCGTAACATATGCAGCGGCACGGCACCCAATTTGCCGCCAAAGCACAGGAGCAGCCATGCGATTCACCGCCCAGCAGGGCCGCCTGAGCATACATCTGCACGTTTATCGCCAGGGACGCGACCTGCAGGTGCTTTGCGGCGGCGGCGCAACCCATATCGGCGCTGTGGCTCTGGCCGCGCCTGCGCATGGGCAGGTAGAGGCCCAAAGCCATCTGGCGGGCCTGCCCGGCCACAAGGAAGACGCTCTCGCCCAACGCATGGCCGAGCGCATGGCTCATGCCCTGAACTGCGCCGTGTGCGTCAGCGCGGGCATCCACTACGACAACATAACCCGCGAAGAAATCCGGCAGGTCGAGCAGATGGTCCACGACCTGACGGAGCGTTGCATCTCCGCGCTGCAAAAGGATTCTCCATGCTCACGGTAAAAGACCTTACAGAACTGGAAAACTACATACGCAGCGGCGAACTTGAAGCCGATTTCAAGGACGGCTGCGAAAACGACCGCTTCTACCTGCTTGAACTGCTGGAAAAGCTCATGGACGTCTCAGAACTGGCAGACGCCGCCGCCACACGGCTCATCTTCAAAGGGTTGCCCGTTCCGCCGCCGCCCACAGAAAAATAACCTGCGAGACTGACTTTAGAAGCCGTCAGCCGGAGGCCAGGGCGACAGCCTTTATCCTTGCAGATGCGCTCCAGATTCCAAGGCCCCTGTCACCACTGCGCAGAGCCGGGCCACATCCTCAGCCGGGGTAACATACGGCGGCATAAGGTAAACGAGGCGGTTAAATGGCCGCACCCAGACGCCGTGCTGCACAAAGTATTTCTGTAATGCCAGTGCATTGACGGGTTCGCACGTTTCCACAACGCCTATGCCGCCCAGCACGCGCACATCGGCAACGCCTTGCAATTCCGCACAGGGGGCAAGCCCTGAGCGCAGGCCGCTTTCAAGATTTGCCACCTTCTGCCGCCAGTCTTCCTCCTGCAGCAGGTCAAGGCTGGCGCAGGCCACGGCACAGGCCAGAGCATTGGCCATAAAGGTGGGGCCGTGCATAAACACATTGCCCCCGGCGCAGATGCCCTCCGCCACACTGGCTGTGCAGGCCGTGGCAGCCAGGGTGAGCACCCCGCCCGTGAGCGCCTTGCCGCAGCAGAGAATATCGGGCGAAACACCGGCCCATTCCGCAGCAAACATCTTGCCAGTGCGCCCAAAGCCCGTGGCGATTTCATCAAATATCAGCAGCGCGCCAGCCTCGCGGCACAGTTGCGCAAGGCCGCGCAGGTATTCGGGATGGTAAAACCACATGCCTCCCGCGCCCTGCACCACTGGTTCAAGAATCACCGCCGCGATCTCGTGCCCGCGCCCGGCAAAAACGCGCCGGGCATCGTTCAGGCTCGCGGGATCAAAGGGCTGGTCAAAGCGGCAACTTGGCCGTTCCATAAATATCTGTTGGGGCAGCATGGTTGTAAACAGGCTGTGCATGCCCGTCACCGGGTCGCACACAGACATGGCGCCAAAGGTATCCCCATGATAACCGCCGCGCGGCGTTAGAAACTTGCTGCGCCCGGTCTGGCCCCTGCCCTGCTGGTATTGCAGAGCCATTTTCAGCGCAACCTCCACCGCCACCGAGCCAGAATCGGCAAAAAACACGCGCTCAAGCCCCGCAGGCATGAGGCGCAGCAGCCTTTCGGCCAAATTGACCGCCGGTTCGTGCGTCAGGCCGCCAAACATTACGTGGGGCATGCGCCCGGCCTGTGCGTGCAGGGCATCCATGAGGCGCGGATGATTGTATCCATGGACGGCAGCCCACCAGGATGACATGCCGTCCGCAAGTTCCCTGCCGTCTGCCAGCACAATACGGTTGGTTCTGGTGCATGCCACCGTGCTGAGCAAGGGCGGTTGCATGGCTGAGGCGTAGGGGTGCCAGATGGTCTGATGATCGCGGCGCACAACATCTGCGCCACAGTCGCAAGCAGCATCCTGTGAGGATTGCAGATGCCGCACCAGCGGCTCAAGCCCCTGAGCCAGCGTCTGCCAGCCCTGTGCATCCAGCTGTGCTACACGCGGCAATTCCACCAGAGGCGCAGTCAGGCCCTGTTGTGCCAGCCGCCCACGCAGCATGGCGGCATTGTCGGCCAGCATGACGTCCACATCCACACCGGGGCAACCCGCTGCCGGATCGGCAGAGGGGACGAGCACCACTCCAGCCAGTTGCAGGCCGTTATGCCGCAGCGCATCCAGCGAAAGCAGAATATGGTTCAGCCCACCCAGATAGTTGCCGCCCACCAGCAGCACGGGCACTCCCACCGAGGCCATGAGGTCGAGCATGTCCTCACGCTCGTTGAGCGGCACCCGCAAGCCTCCAGCGCCCTCAAGAAGCAGCATTTCAGCGGTGCTGGCGCGGCTGTGGCAAATGATGTCGTTGCGCAGCCCTGCGCAGGTCAGGCGAGCGCCTTCGCGGGCGGCGGCCAGATGCGGTGAAGCAGGCAGGCTGAAGCAATGCAGGGCCGTGGCAGGCAGCATGACGGCGCTTTGCGGCATGCCCGCAACGGCGGCAGCGTACACGCGCGCATCGGCCAGGGGAGCCGTAGTGGCCTGCTCCGGCGCAACACCTGTCTGCACAGGCTTTACAGCCTGCGCATTGACTCCGGCCAACAGCAAGGCCCGCAGCAGGGCCGCCGTCACAACGGTCTTGCCCACATCAGTGCCGGAACCGGCTACAAAAAGGCCCCTTAGCGGCCGATCAGTTTTTCCCTCAGCAGTTTGCATTGCAGCGAACCTCAAGCCCTTGCGCGGCGATCATTTCAAGATCATGCGCAAGGCTCTGCCCGTGGGTTGTAAGATAATCGCCCGTCATGAGGGCATTGGCCCCGGCGGCGAAAATTTCATTCTGGCGGTTGCCCAGCACCAGGGGCCTACCCCCGCAAATGCGCAAGGTCGCCTTGGGCAAAATGTGCCGGAACACGGCAATGAGCGTCAGCGCTTCATCGGCGGTGAGGGGCTTCTGCCCTGCCAGCGGCGTTTCCGGGTGCGGATGCAGAAAATTCATGGGCACATGGCCCACGCCCATCTTTTTAAGACTGAAGGCAAAATCCACGCGGTCTTCCCAGCTTTCACCCAGGCCGAACAGGCCGCCGGAACATACGCTCAGGCCCGCCTCGCTGGCTCGCAGCACAGTGTCGCGCCGCTGCTCCCAGGTTTGCGTGGTGCAGACGCTGGAGTAAAAACCCTGCGAGGTTTCCATATTATGATGAAACCGGGTAAGCCCGGCCCCGGACAAAAGCGCAAAATCTTCGGCAGTGAGTTTGCCCAGCGATGCGCAGACGCGCGGGCGCACGGCATCCGGCAGGCCGGAAATTACCGTGCGCAGGCGCTGCAATTCGCTGCCGCTCAGGGCCGAACCGCTGGTAACAACGCCAATGCGCGCTACAGGCAGGGCTGCGAGATGCAGAATGCGCTCGCGCAGTTCATCGTCCGGCAAGAGAGGAAAAACCTCAATAGGGGTGTGATTGTGCCTGCTTTGGGAGCAGAAACGGCAATCCATGGAGCAGTTGCCGCTTCTTGCATTGATGATGGCGCACAAAACAATACCGCGCCCAAAGGCCGCTTCGCGCAGCGCAGTGGCCCTGGCAAACAAGTGTTCCTGCGGCAGGGACAAAAGCGCGAGGGCTTCGGCGGGCGTTGCAGCCGCCTGTGATTCAATCATGATATAACCCTGAAAAAGAACAATGATGCAGAGCAAAAATCATTTGCTGGCCGTAACCGCCCTGAATGGCAGCCATGCCGTCATACAGGCAGGTACAATGCCATTTTTTGGCCTAAAAAAAAAGCCCGCCTCAGGGGCGGACTTTCAGACCAATGACAAAGCCTGCTATTGCGGGTTTTATGCCGGAGATTCTTGAACCTTGCGGCGCTTTTCCCACAGCTTCATGTCTTTCATCTTTTTGCGGCGTTCGCGCTGCAGGGCTTTGCACACCAGAGGTGCATCTTTCTTGAAGCCCCACTTTTCGCGGTATTCAGCCGAGGTCATGCCGTGGCTGGCCAGATGACGTTTGGTAAGGATCTTAAAACTCTTTCCACACTCAAGGCAGGTGACGGACTTTTCTTTGACCGACTTGCGTGCTTCAACGGCCATTTCGCCGCTGTCCAGTTCCACAGGCGTTTCGCCTTCAGCAACTGCTTTAATGCCCTGCGCCACTTTCTGTATAAAGGCGGCTATTTCTTCTTCGCTCATAACGCGAACGCCAGCTTGTGCTCTGGTAATTTCCAGCGCCTCTTTCAGATAATCATCCATAACTACCCCTTTATTGTCTTCAACATACTCAATCTGACGCGCTGCGTACCCGCCTGATCGGCTCATTGACAGAACAGTCGGTCCCCCTCCCATCCTGATGGTGAGAACATACACAGCAGCTATTGTTTCGTCAATGTACTATACCCTATAATATAAAATTGTGTTGCAAATTTTACATAACCATTAATCCAGAATGTATTAACTTGTTGCAGTTACTTAGTGTCGGTGCAGGCGCAACAAACGTAAAAAACAAGGAGGCCGCTTGAAAAAACTTTCCCAAGCGACCTCCCGGACGGAATCCCGGTGTAAAGTCAGATTACCGCGAGAACATGCTACTTTAAGACAAATGTGTCATACTTTGATGCAGTTCCCCAGAAGCGGTGATCCAGATACTGCCCACGAATGTTCTTTGCGTATCCTTGCGTAATTCCAGTCAGATTTTCGGATACAGAAGCAACGGCAAAGGCGGCGCTTGCACGCTGCTCAAAGGCACGGAGCTGGTCTGTCTGGCTTTCTGTCAGGCTTTCCTGCCCGGCAAGATTTTCAGGCAGGGGTTCTCTGTATTCCAGTATGACCTTGGTGTCATTAAAATTGTATCTGGCGGCAAAACCGCGCGTCAGCCAGCGCATGGGCTTTGCGTCGTCCGTCAGCCCTGCAATGGCTGAAAATGCATCCCTTTTGCTGTCCACAATATAGGTGCTGGCCGCAAAGCCGTCATTGTTGAAAATCTCCACACCCTTATCAACGCTAAAGGGGCGCTGCCCGTCGCTGTCCCAGTACCAGCCGCGCGGCACCTCAGCCAATCCCACAATGGCCAGGGGGCTTTGGGGATCACCCTTGCCGTAAACAGCAACCCAGGCATGCAACGGCAAGCCGCCGATAATGCCTGCGTCATCAAGGCTGACGCTTGTCTCTCCGCCGGTAAGCAGGGGCATGTTCACGGCCTTGATGCTGATGGCCGGACGTGCTGTGGAAATATAGGCCGTGTTCTGCATTCCCCTTTGCAATGCGCCGGTGCATCCGGCCATCAAGGCAAGCAGGCCGAGTGTAACAGAAAGAAGCACTCTGTTCATATGCCCTCCAAGGCTGACGGCGCACATTACGTCCTGCGTCATCGTGTGAAGCTTGCGGGACGTTCCATCGCACTTATCCATTAAAATTGCATCCGACAAACAATTCCACCCCACGGCGGAACTGCTGTCGTGGCTTATCATATTCCAAGGAGTGAACGCATGCAATGCGCCCTCCCATGCCTGACCGACATATGGAAGGGTTCAGTGCCCTCATGCATGACGCGCCGGGGTCGGCAGCTGCAGGCAAGGGGCACAGACACAAAGGATGAAAACCGGAGAAGCTAGGGAGCAGCGGGCTTTGCGGCGGGCGCAGCCTGACTGCCCGCCCCGCCTGGCAGGTAGTTTTGCAAATCGCGCGAAACCTCGAAGGTGTGAAGTTCCGCCGTGGCTGCCCTGGCAAAAGGCGAATCGGCATAGTTGCGCACGATATCCTCAAGCAAAGCCTGAGCCCGCGTGGCATCGCCCAGCTTGCGATACAGCCGGGCCTCGCGGAAGCGCAAGCCCGGATATTCCGGCGATTCCTTGGGTACAAAGGCATTGTATCGTGCAAGCCATTCCAGGGCTTCCGGTACACGGTTGCCCACCTCGCAGATATCCATCAGTGAAAGAATGGCATCCTTGATGCGCTGCGGGTCGGCCTTGTCGGAACGTTCGTTCTGCAACTGGGTAAAGAGATCAATCACCTTGCGGTTCAGCGTGTAGGAATTGCGAATGTCCTTGCGGCGTTCGGCATCACGGGCAAGAAAGTACGTGGCGTAGGCCCGCTGATAGAGCGGGATATCCTGCCGCTCGGCAAGCTTTTGCCACATGGCGAGAGCAGCCCCGTTCAGATTGAGGTTCTGGGCCGAGAGCGCCATGGCGTAGTCAAGCTGGGTGCGCAATTGGGGGTTCAGCGGCCAGGTAGACACCAGTTTGCCAAGATCAAGAATCTTTGCCCAGGCCCCGGCCTGAAGATAGCGGTTGAAAAATTCCGTAAAAGTCGCTTCCCCATACTGGGGATCCATGGGCGACTTCAAAAATTCCGCAAGCATGCCAAGGGCCTGTTCCGTATCGCCCCGTTCAAGCAATCCCTGCGCCAAGGCATAGCGCATGCGCGGGTCTATAGCCCCGTAGCGCTCGCGCACCAGGGGAAAGCCATTCCACAAAATGAGAATGCGCCCATAATTTTTTTCAGCCATGGAATTGGCAAGTTCTTTTTGAAAAGCAAGCCAGATAATATCGCGGGCCTGCGCCACGTTGGCGTTTTCTGGGTAGCCATCAATAAAATCTGCGGCCTTGCCCATGGCCTCGGTATAACGCTTGCTCCAATAGAGCCACATGGCCTCCTTGAGCCGCGCAAGTACAGACTCCGGCGCAGTGCGCGAGGCCGCCGCAAGGTTGGCGTAAACCTTGGGCAGATTACCACTGGCGGCTCTGGCAAAAACCTGGGTCATGGCCTCGTAATTGATGGGCGAATCATAAATGCCGCCCTCGGCCAGCCGCAGGTTTGCCATATTTGCCGCATGAGTTCCCGCAAAGTGCCGCGTCAGATAGGAGTACAGAAATTCTGCCCCGCTCTTGTTGCCAAGGCGAGTGTACATGTCGCCCATTTTAAGGAGCAGGTCGTCATTGCCCTTTTGCCCGGGTACAAGGTTGTAATACAGCCAGTACAGGGTCAGGGCCGCAACGGGTTTGTCCAGAGCTTCATCATTGGCGCCCTGCAAAAACAGGAATGTAGGGTCTTCAATATAATAGCGGGGCCAACGTTTGCTTATAAAGTCGAGAATAACCTGCGCATTGGTGTACTTGCGCTGGTTGTTCAGCGCCTGGGCAAGCCCCACGGACGCCTCCTGCAAAAAGGAAGATTCAGGGTACTTGTCGAGCACGATGGCAAAGGACTGCTCCGCCTGGGCATCCATGTGTCGCTTGAGCTGCGCCTTGCCCAAGGCTGTAAAACCTTGTGCTACGCCAGGATAATCCGGATAGCGCCGATACATGGCAACAATGTAGCCCCCGGCGTCTACCAGATTGCCCACATTGACGTTTACCAGCCCCAGCCGCAGGAGGGCCTCCGGCACGCGGGGAGAACGCAGGTCAAAATTCATGGCTTCACTGGTGGCTGAAACAATAGGCTCAAAGCCAGCCAGCGGATTATCGGCATATCTGGCCCATACGCAATCGCTGATGTAATACAGCGTCTTGAGGCGCATTTCGGCGCTGATGGTGGGCATTTCCTTCAGTTTTTCCAACTGCGGCAAGGCCTCAACGAACTTGCGTTCCTTGATGAGCCTCTCTGCCTCTTCCATCATTTTTTCCGGGTCAGCAGGCTTGGCAACAGGATTGCCCTGTTCGTCCACATAGACCACGGGCCGGGGTTCTTCCTTGGGAGCAGCGGCCCCGTGACCGCCTTTTTCTTCGGCATGGGGCAGACCTACCACATTGTCCGAAACCTTGCCGGATACATTGCCGCCCGCGCCGTTCGGCTTTGCCTGACCGACCACGGGGACAGGCGCAGGTGCGGAAGCTGCGGCGGGCGCAGGTTGCTGAGCCGGTGCAGTTTTTACCTGCGGCGCTGGTTGCGGCGCTGGTTGGAGTACAGGCTGCGGTATGGCCTGCGGCACAACCTGCTGAACAGGTTGTGGAACGGGCTGAGCTTGCGGTTGTGCAATGGCCGGCGTTGCGGGCGCTGCCGCGCGCTGGACTCCATTTTGCGGGGCAGGCGCAGGCTGAGTTCCGGGTTGGCTCGCAGGCGCAACCGGAGCCGCTGGTGCCGTCGTTGCCGCTGTGGCCGGAGCCGCAACAGGAACATTGCTGGGAATTGATGTAGAAAGCCCCTTACTGTCAGGCCAATTTTCCGGCCCGCCGGGGTTCACCCGGCTCATAAGGCTTTGGCCGTCCAGCGTTACGGCAAGGCTGCCCGCACCGCCTGCGGCTTGCGGCACCTCGGCGGCTTCGGCGGTTTTGGTCGAACCAAGGGCAGAAAATTTCTGGCTCAATTCCGCCAGCTTTGCCTTGCCCGCGTCAAACAGGTCAGCGGTAAACAGGCCAGCGATGGGCAAGGCCTTTACACCCTGCTGCACATCGGCCAGCAGCTTTTGGGTCTTTTGCAAAAACCCCACTGCGGCATCTTCAGGCAGGTTAACGGCAAAAGAAGCACCCTGCCCGTCTGAATCAGCAGAGGCGTTGCCCGCAGGCACACCCGCCGCATCCAGGCGAGAGGAATTTTCCCCTTTCTGGGTTCCGGCGGCAAAAATTTCTATATCCAGTTCAGAAGGAGAAGGCCGACGCATGACATGGTTAACGGCCTTGGGAGAAAGCGTAATGCGCAACTGGCCGTTGGAAAGCCCGATGCTGTCGAGCAGCGCGCCCGCAGAAGGCGCTGCACCGCTGCGTTCAAGCGTTGCGGAAAGATCGTCAAGGTAGAGAAGCAGGGTATTGCCGGTGCGCAAGAGCCTGTGCACCTGACCGGGGCTGTCGAGCGTGAGGCGCAGCCTTTCCCCAGCTGGCTGTGAACTTTTTGACTGTTGCCCGGCAGCAGCGGCTGCGTCAGTATCTGCAATGGGCGCCCAGTTCCAGCTCATGCTGTATGAAGGCTGGGCGGGCAGCAAAAGGCTCGCAATCAGCAGCAAAGCCCCAACACGTGAGCAGCGTTGGGGGATCGCACCCTTGCGGGCAGAAATATGAGGCCGTGGCGCGGCGGCGAAAAGTTGTGTGTTCACTTGCACTTCGCAGGATATGTCGTGGCGTCTGAGCCGCAAAATCCAACGCAAATTTTATGCAAATTTTATGCCGCTACATACTGCGTTTCTTGAGCTTTTCAATAAGTGTTGTCCGCTTGATGCCCAAAAGCTCGGCGGCCTGATTTTTTACTCCCTCTGCCTTGGCCAGAGCCTCATCAATAAGGCGGCTTTCCACAGCATCAAGAAAATCTTTCAGGTTCTGCCCCTGAGCCGCCAAAACCCCCAGATTGGGCCACACAAAAGCTCCGTTGGCTGCAACGGGCATTGCGGCTTCAGCCTGCGGCACTGGGGCGGGTGCCTGCTCCACGCCGTCATCAGCGGTGGGTTCGGCGAGAGGCTCCGCCTCAGGTTCGCACGCCGGGGCATCCTCCGCCACCGGGGGCAGCAGCGACACATCACCTACCTGATCCAGAATCTTGTGCGGCAGATCATCCATGCACACCGTGTCGCCATCCACAAGGATGCTCAGGCGCTCCATGAAGTTTTCAAGCTCGCGCACATTGCCGGGCCAGTTGTAGGCCGCCAGAATACGCCGCGTTGTTTCATCAAGCAGCATGGGATCGCGCGCTTTTTTGGTGCAGAAATGGTTGAGAAAATAGCGCGCAAGCAGCAGTACATCGTTACCGCGCTGGCGCAGCGGCGGCAAGTGCAGGGGAATGACGTTCAGGCGATAGTACAGATCCTCGCGGAAGCGCCCGGCGGCAACTTCCACCTCAAGATCGCGGTTGGTGGCGGCCACAATGCGCACATCCACCTTTTTGCAGCCAGTGCCGCCCACGCGCTCGATTTCCTTTTCTTGCAGCACACGCAGAATCTTGACCTGAAGACTTAACTCCATCTCGCCGATTTCATCCAGAAAGATGGTGCCGCCGTCAGCCATTTCAAAACGGCCTTGCCGCGAGCGGATGGCGTGCGTAAAGGCGCCCTTTTCGTGACCGAAAAGTTCGCTTTCAAGCAACTCTTTAGGGATGGCCCCACAGTTGATGGGTACAAAGGGCTTGTCAGCCCTGCGACTGTTGGCGTGAAGCGCGCGAACCAGCAATTCCTTGCCAGTTCCCGATTCACCAGTTACAAGCACAGTGCTGTCCGTGGGCGCAACCTTTCCGAGAACCTTGAAGACTTCGGCGAGGCTGGTGCTCTGGCCGATAATGCCGCTGGTATTCAACTCCATGTGTGCATTCTCCGCGTGCATATCCTTTCCTGTGTCAATACACTGACACGCATTGGATTACCAGTAAAAATGCGCCTATTCTACCGCATTTACCCTCAGCCATGCCGCATTTAGCCATGACCGATTTGCCGATACGCATTGCCGCCCCCTCAAATACCCTTGCCTGCTGCCCGGCCCTGCCACAGTGCCCACTCGACGCTTCGCGCGCAGAAGTTCTGGAATCACTGGCTCAGGGCCACAATCTGGTGCTCAGCGCCCTGCCGGGAGCGGGCAAAAGCAGCCGCGTCCCCCTCTGGCTCATGGGGCAGTCCTGGCTTGAGAATCGCCGCATTCTGCTGCTTGAGCCACGGCGCGTGGCGGCCCGTGCGCTGGCGCGCTATATGGCGGCCCTGCTGGGTGAGGAACCGGGCGGCACGGTGGGCTACCGCATGCGTGACGAAAGCCGCGTCAGCAGCCGCACCTGCGTGGAGGTTGTCACCGAGGGCGTGCTCACGCGCATGTTGCAGGAGGATCCCGAGCTGCCGGATATAGCCTGTGTGATTTTTGACGAGTTCCATGAACGCTCGCTCACTGCCGATACCGGCCTTGCCCTCTGCCTTGAGAGTCAGGCGGCACTGCGCCCCGACCTGCGGCTGATCGTCATGTCTGCCACTCTGGATGTGCAGGCCGTGGCAACACTCATGGAAAACTGCCCTTCTGTTGTGTGCGAAGGCAAGACCTTTCCCGTGCAGATGCGGCACCTGCCGCCTAAAATTCGCGCGGGGCAGATTGTGGGCGGCCCTCTGCCTGCTGCCGGGGCAGGGCCGCTGCTGTGGCGGCATATGGCTGATGTCATTTTGCACCTGCTGCGTACAGAACAGGGCAGTCTGCTGGCTTTTTTACCCGGCGCAGGCGAAATCCGCCATCTTGCCAGCCTGCTTGAGGGCGCTTTGCCCGCTGATGTGGCCCTTTGCCCGCTCTATGGCAATCTTAGCGCCAGAGAGCAGGATGCGGCCATCGCGCCCGCCCCGCAGGGGCACCGTAAGGTGGTGCTTGCCACATCCATTGCCGAAACCTCACTGACCATTGAGGGCGTGAGGCTCGTGGTGGACAGCGGCCTTGCGCGCCTGACGCGCTTTGATCCGGCCAGCGGCCTCACCCGCCTTGTGACAGAGCGCGTGTCGCTGGCTGGCGCTGCCCAGCGGGCCGGACGCGCCGGACGCATTGAACCTGGCATCTGTTGCCGACTTTGGGCAAAAGAGCAGGAAAACGGCATGCGCCCGCACATTCGCGCTGAAATTCTGGATGCCGACCTCACCGGGCTCGCCTTGCAACTGGCGGTTTGGGGCGTGAACGATCCGGCCTCGCTCGCCTGGCTCGACACGCCGCCCTCGGCCCATCTGGCTGTTGCCAGACAAAACCTTCTGGCATTGGGCGCGGTGGATGACCAGTTGCGGCCAACGGCTTTGGGCCGCAGCATGGCCGCATTGCCCCTTGCGCCGCGCACGGCGCGCCTGCTGCTGTGGGGACGCGACAAATCCCTTGCCGCATTGGCTGCCTGTATCGCCGCGCTACTGGAAGAACGCGACCCTCTGGCCTTTGCCGCTGGTAAAGGCAAGGGCGGCATGCCTGCCGCTGGTGCGGGATGCGATGTGCTGCGCCGCCTCGACTGGCTATGCCGCGATAACGCGGCGGGCAAGAATGCGGATGCCGCCCGCGAGCGGGTACGCCGTCTGGCGCAACGCCTCATGCGTCAGATTGATCGGCATGAGGAGAAAGGTTCCCGGTCTGCGGCACAGGGGCAATCCAACAAAACGGGCAACATTTTTTCCGCAGCTCTTGCTCTGGCCGCAAGCCTCGGGCAACTACTGGCTGTGGCGTGGCCGGAACAGGTCGCCATGCGGCAGACAGACGGTCAGCCGCAGAGCAGCAATGGAAATTTTGCGGGAGGGGCGGCTCCCATGACGCCCTATCTCCTGCGCAGCGGACGGGCCGCCCAGATAGCCAGCGAGGATCCCTTGGCGCGCCTGCCCTTTCTGGCCATTGCAGAAGTTGACGGCGCAGCGCCACGCGGGCGCATCCGCCTTGCCGCCGCACTTTCGCCCGATGATCTTGCAGCGCTTTTCAGCGCTGATATTTGCAACGAAGACAAACTCACGGTTTCGGATGCCGGGCTGGTCAGCGCCCGGCGGCAGCGAGTTCTGGGATCTCTGGTTCTTGAGGATGCCCCCCTGCCCCGACCTCTACCCCATCAATGCGCGGCTGCCCTGTGCGCCTATGTGCAGAACAAGGGGCTGGAATGTCTGCCGTGGGATGATGCCGCAAAGCAGTGGTGCGCGCGGGTAAGCCTGCTGCGCGAGCTGGACGGCGAGGCATGGCCCGATGTTTCTGATGCCGCCCTGCTGGCGACCATCAATGACTGGCTCGCACCAGCCTTGCAGCAGGCACTCGAAAGGTCAGCCGGGCAAGGCAAGCAGGGGCGGGCCAATTCGCTGGCGGCGCTCGGGCCGGAGCAATTGCTGGATGCCCTGCGCCGTCTGTTGCCGGGTAATCTTCACCGGATACTAGAACGGCAGGCCCCCACGGAGTGGCAGGTACCGTCAGGGGCCATGCGACCCATTGTGTATGGTGAAGACGGCGGCCCCTGGCTGGCCGCCAAGTTGCAGGAATTATTCGGGTGCGTGGACACGCCGCGCATAGCTGATGGGCGCGTAGCTCTGGTGCTGCGTCTCAATTCGCCCGCAGGGCGTCCCTTGCAGGTCACGCGCGATCTGGCCCACTTCTGGCGCAACGGCTACCCCGCAGTGCGCGCAGAAATGCGGGGCCGCTATCCCAAGCATCCCTGGCCGGAAGATCCGGTTAACGCCGTGGCCACGGTTCTGACCAAAAAACGGCTTGCCGAGCGGCAAAAAAGCTGACGCGCCCGCAAATTTCCATCGCAGCAAGCCCTTTGCTGTTGCGCCCGGTCGCGATACCAAGCGCCTAAAAAACATCGCGCTCTGTCAACTGGCGCACAAATTCGCGCGCGCGTTGCTCGCTGTAGTATTCCTGCTTCTGTTGCACAAAACCCACATGCCCGCCGTGCGGGGCAACCTCAAGATGCAGGTGCGCGCTCTGCTCCGCCGTCTGCCACGGATAACACGAAGGCGCGCAAAAAGGGTCGTCCGCTGCCATAAGCAACAGGGTCGGCACGTCTATGAAGGGCAGGTCGGGCAAAACCGTGTTCTTTTCCCAATAATCTTTGGCTGATGCAAAACCAAAGGCAGGCGCGGTAAAACGCTCGTCAAACTCCGCAAAAGTATGGATTTTTTCCACACCGTCAACTGAAGGATAGGAAGGAAAACGCTCGGCCTTCTCTCGGACTTTTTTACGTAGTGTGCGCAAAAAATAGCTCATGTAGATGCGGCAGGCAGGGCCGTCCATGACCGGTGCAGCGGCGGAAAGATCGCACGGCACAGACACAACCACAGCCGCCCGCACCAGTGGCGAAACCGGCCCACGTCCCAGATAACGGCAAATCTGGTTGCCCCCCATGCTAAAGCCAGCCAACAGCAGGGGGCGGTCAAACTGCTCGGCAAAGCGCACCACAGTTCCCAAATCTTCAATCTCACCCATATGATACAGGCGTGCAGTGCGGTTGCTCTCACCCGAGCAGGAGCGCATGTTCCATGCCAGCACGTCAAAGCCTTCGGCCCGCAGGGCATTGGCCATGCCCAGTACATACTTGCGGCGGCTGTTGCCCTCGAGCCCGTGCGAAATAACAGCCATGCCCCTGCCCTGCCCAAAAGGGCGCTCCGCCCTGTCCTTTCCAAATGAGGGATGCTGATCAACATCAAGAAAGTCGCCATCAGGCGTTTCCAGGCGCACCCGGCGCACAGAGGGCGACATTTGCGGCTTTTCACGAAAAAGCACGGGCCACATGGTGTTGGCGTGGCCGTTGCGCACAAACCACGGCGCAATGTATGTTGAAACAAGAACTGGCATGACAATCCCGGTAAAAGATGGCGGCGCAGCCGCGCTGGCAGATTCAGACAATGGCGGTTTGACGGCATACAAGGGCTTGGCAGCCGCCAAGGCCTCGTATACCTTCGCCGCATGCACAACAAAGCTCCCCAAAATAGCGCCACGCGCAAAATTCTGTCAAATCCGGCACGTCAGGCCTTTACCCAGCAAATACCCAGCCCCAAGGCCGCACCCGCTGCGCCTGCAGCAGCGGCTGTAAGCGCGCAGCCAGCCCAGCCCAGAGGCAAGGATGCTGTACAATCCATGCACCCCAAAAGAAAAAGCGCGCAGCCCGTGCACAACGGCGGGCAACGCTGCCCTGGTATGGCAGATGTGCTGATTTTGGGCGCTGGCGCTGCGGGGCTTATGTGCGCCCGCGAGGCGGCGTCAAAAGGCTTGAGCGTTGTATTGCTTGAGCGTGGGTCTGTGCCCGGGCGCAAGCTGGCTGTGAGCGGCGGCGGCAAGGCAAACTTTACCAACCGCACAGTCAGCCCCAAGGACTATCGGTGCGACGGAAGCAGGGGCAATGCATTTTGCGCCCCAGCACTCAAAGGCTTTACGCCGGAGCGCATGCTGCGTCTTGTGCAGGAATGGAACCTGCCCTTTGAAGAACGTACCCACGGACAGCTTTTTCTGACTGTTTCTGCGCAACGGCTGGTCAGAGCGCTGACAGACGACTGCCGCAAACACGGCTGCGTTATTGCCTGCGGCACTACAGTATCAGCAGTGGAGGCGCAGGGGGATGGCTTTTCTGTGCAGACGGAGGGCGGCTCATGGCGCGGCAAGGCTCTGGTGCTGGCGCTAGGCAGCCCGGCATGGCCTCAGGCTGGTGGAAGCGGTGCTGGCTATCGGCTGGCGGAAGAACTGGGGCACAGCATTGTTCTGCCACGCGCAGTGCTCACGCCGCTTCGCCTTAATTCGGATTCGCCCCTGCTCGACCTGACGGGCATCAGCCTGCCTGTGGGAGTTACACTTGGGCAACGCCACTGGGTGGACGACCTGCTCTTCACCCATGAGGGACTCAGCGGGCCAGCAGCCCTCAAAGCATCCCTCTATTGGGCTGAAGGCGCTGCAATCACGCTGAATTTTTTACCGGAGCAGGATGTTGCCGCCCTTATGGATGCGCCGCAGGCGGGCAAGCAAACCCCGCGCGCCCTGCTGGCAAGGCTTCTGCCCCAAAGGCTTGTGGACGCCCTGCTACCGGAGGAAACCGCGAGGCGCAAAGTTGCGGAGCTTTCGCGCGCGGCCCGTTTGGCGATTGTGGAGGCAGTGCAACGGTACGCGGTGACGCCGCAGGCAACTGCGGGGCTAAAAAAGGCGGAGGCCTGCTCCGGCGGCGTAAATACCGACGAAATAGACCCCAAGACCATGCGCAGCCTGCTGCAAAAAAATCTGTTTGTGGTGGGCGAACTACTGGACGTTACAGGCCTGCTGGGCGGCTACAATCTGCATTGGGCATGGGCCAGCGGCATGGCGGCTGCCAGAGAACTGACCCGCAGCACTACCGCTCAGGCAGTTGCGCCTGTCACGGATTAAACGGCTGGCAGCTCACTGCATGCCCCTAGAGTGGCAACGCTAGATGCGGTTGCAGTAGACGTTTTCCAAAAAATGCTCCATGGCTTCATCCGCCTGACGGATGTAGTCCTGGAGCGGAAACTGGGCCTTGCAGGCCGGGCAGTACATATAGACTTCGTGGCAGGTGCGGGCGATATGCAGGGGCGCGCCGCAGGTCGGGCATACAAGCGTAGTCTTGACATCACGGGGTGCAAAAAAAGCCATGGCGATTCTTTGTGTTAGAAGTATTGTTTGAAGTGCTGGCCTGTCTGAGGCTGGCGCTGTAAGGGCTGCTTTTATCCCCCAGCAGGGCTATTGGTCATGAAACTGGGGCAAACCGCATCTGCCCTTCAAATCCGGTGGCGCAGCGTAGCTTATCCTTAGAGCATTTGCCCCATATTTTTGTCAACATGGGCCAGATGCAGCAACCCCCCTGCCACCATGTTGGGCAGGCCATAAAAAATGCCCGCAAATGCCCGGCTCCCTAGGCTCAAATTTGTTATTGCGTCCGCCGTCCGCTCATGCCATAGACGTACAGCCATATTGTTGTAGATGTGGCATAACCAGAAGAAACGGATACGAACATGAAAAAGCTCCTTATGGCTGCCGTGGCCCTTTCGCTGATGACTGCTCCCTGCCTCTTCAGCACTGAAGCCAACGCCGCTAACACCGCTCCGGCAACTGTTGCAAGTGGAACCAAGGCACCCAAAGCCAGCAAGGCCAGCAAGGCAAAGGCTCCCGCCAAAGCAAAAAAAGTTTCTGCCAAGGCTCCCGCCAAGGCAAAGAAAGCTCCTACAAAGAAAAAGACGCAGGCAATCTAGTTCTTGCTGTCAAAAAGGCCGGTTAAACCGGCCTTTTACAGTTTATATTAATGCGCTATTGAGTGCATAATCAGCTAACAGCAGAATAATGCACGCGCGGGAATGTAAAAATACCACCTAATGCGGAGCAATTTAGTCAAAGTTCATCGTTTGGCAATCATTTTTGAAGCCAATGCAGATAATACTTGACGATTTTTTTGCTTAACAGTACTGTTCGCCCTTATTCATAGGGTGCAGTATTTCTTTTTGCCAGAGACTTTGCGTGGGTAAGGCTTCAAGCGGAAAGTTTACCCACCTCAACAACGGAGTCGTTATGGCTGTTTCCATTTATGTCGGCAATCTGCCTTTTTCCGCCACCCAGGAAGGCGTTGAAGCCCTGTTCGCCCCCTACGGCGAAGCCCTTTCCGTCAAGCTCATCATGGATCGCGAAACCGGTCGCCCCCGTGGTTTCGGTTTTGTTGAAATGGACGAAGCCGATGCCCACAAGGCCATTGAAGCCCTGAACGGCGTTGACTTTGGCGGTCGCACCCTGCGCATCAACCAGGCCGAAGAACGTCGCCCCGCGCCCCGCCGCTGGTAGACCACAAATTTCCTTGAAAAAAAGCCGCTGCTCACGCAGCGGCTTTTTTTATTTGTAGCAACGAACCACTTCTAGCCTTTCTTGCCCTCGCTCTGGGCAGGCACGTTCTGTTTTTTGCTCTCTTGCCCAACCACAGCGCCAGAATCAGAAGCGTTGAACTGACATGCGCCGATACAACGGATGCCGCCGCAGTGCGGACAAGCATTGCGCCGCTGCGGCAAAAACATACACCGCAAAATTGTCAAAATATGCTTGATTGCCATGCAACCACCAAGAGCATCCTTTTGTAATGAAAGCCACACGGTTTAATCCATACGCTGCAAAAATCCGCACCTGGCATAATGAGGTTCTGTCTCCCAGACCTGCCACGCCGCAAAAACAAATATAGACCTGCCAGCCTGATCAATGGAACCCTTTCCATGGACAGGCCTTAATTATATGGCTGAGCTAAATGGTAATAAGCTTTTCATCATCCTTAAGGATTTTCGTAAACGCCTCCCCAATGTAAAAGACTTCATCAACACCTTCCAGCGTTTCTAGTTGCTCAAAGAGGCCGAGGTTTTCAGCGCACTTTCTGCATGCTGAAACATGCCCGCCAGCATCATGAAATTTTTTTAGAAGACCCTGCAGCTTCACGTCTTCACAAATCAATTGAACGGTTGCACCCCAGAGAATCAGATGCACTTCTCCCCACCAGCCTTGAAGCAAGGAATTTGTGGCATACATGAAGACCATATTCTCAGCGGTGACAGGATTATCGTTAATCCATAGTATATGCAGACACTTTTTACTCATGAATATACCCCATCGGTCAAAGGGTTGGGCGAGGAGTGTCAGAAGGACCACTCCCAAGAAGAAACACATACCTCACAATACCAGCTAAATATGGCAAGCACGACAGGTGCACAAGCGCATTTTTGCTAACGCACAACAACAGTCCAATATTTAGCCAGGTGTAAAAAGGAATGCTGTGCCTACGTTGTGGATTTTACCGCTCTACATGCCCGCAGCTTTTCCATGCAACGCTCAGGCTGGCGGCCGTGCAAATCTACGCTTTGCGACGCGCAAATGTCTGTCTGGTACATGGCAATGCCAATCATGCTGCGCAAGGACGGTGTTATTAGCACCGATTCCCGTCCTTCTTTGGCAAATCATGTATCCTGAGAGCAACACGAGTCCAGTCTATTTTAAATGGTGGACGGAATCCCGTGGACAGCTCCCCAACAAAAAAGTCCGTGAAACCTAGGTCTCACGGACTATAGCGGACATTTACGCCCAGCTCTGGGAGGCCCCCAATGGGCCTCCCGGCGGGCATTTCAGGGCCGAAGAGGCAAGCCCTGAAAATCATGGGCCTTCATGGCAGAAAGCACTCTGCCATGGCGCTCAGGCAACAACAGTATTAGTCTGCCTGGGTGCGGATGAAGGTAGGAATTTCAAAATCATCCTCATCGTAGGTGAAGTCTTCGTGGCCGGGATTATGCGCACGGCGGCGCGGCTGGCCCACAACTTCACGCTTGAGCAGATAGGGAGGACGGTTACTGTTTTCATCGTACCAGCGCTCCACTTCAGTGCGGCGGGCAGACTGCGGCAAACGTGACTCGGCGCGTTCCTGCTCGTCCATCATGCTCTGCTGGGCTGCGCGGGAATTCATGCGGCGCGGTTCGGCAACCACGGCGTCAGGGCCGGGCTTGCGGAAGTTGGTGACAGTGGCCGCAGGAGCCTGCACGGGCTGAATAACCTGAGGAGAATCAATGCCGGTGGCAATAACGGTGAGGCGGATTTCGTCGCCGATATTGTCGTCAAACACAACACCAAAGATGATGTTGGCTTCTTCAGGCGTAGCGTCGCCGATGATGTCGCCGATTTCGGCAATTTCCTCGGCCGTGATGTCTGTGGGGGCGGTGATGTTGTACAGAACCGCCTTGGCGCTCTCGAGCGAAACATCTTCAAGCAGCGGGCTCATGATGGCGCGCTGGGCTGCCTCGCGGGCGCGGTTTTCGCCAGAGGCGATGCCCGTGCCCATCAGGGCCATACCGGCTTCGGCCATCGTGGTGCGCACGTCTGCAAAGTCGAGATTGATAAGGCCTTCACCCACAATGACGTCAGAAATACCCTTGACGGCGTAGTACAGCACATCGTTAGCCTTCTGAAGCATTTCGGAGAAAGGAGCCTTCTTGGGGGCAAAGGCGAGCAAACGGTCGTTGGGGATGGTGATCAGGCAATCCACATGCTGCTTGAACTCTTCAAGCCCGGCTTCAGCAGCGCGCTTGCGCTTGGCGCCTTCAAAGCTGAAGGGCTTGGTCACAACACCCACGGTGAGGACGCCCATTTCCTTGGCAGCCTGAGCAACCACAGGAGCAGCGCCGGTACCGGTGCCGCCGCCCATGCCAGCAGTAACAAAGACCATATCGGCATCGCCGATGGCTTCACGAATGCTGCCAACGCTTTCCACCGCCGCCTCGCGGCCAATGGCGGGATTGGCGCCAGCGCCAAGACCCTTGGTGAGTTTTTCACCAAGCTGCACCTTAACGGAGGCACCGTTCTTGTTCAGCGCCTGCACATCGGTGTTGGCGCAAACAAACTGCACTCCGCGCAGGCCAGAGGCAATCATGTTCTGCACTGCGTTACCGCCGCCACCACCTACGCCAATAACTTTGATCTTGGCATTGCTGGCCAACGAGGTATCGATATCATCAACGATAGACTGAGCCATTACACCTCTCCTCTGTGCTATCCTCAAAATGCCCGCTTGAGGTTGTTATGAAATGTCCGCAAACCACTTTTTCATTCGCGAAAGCACGCCGTCAAAAACGCCGCTTTCACTACGTGTGGTAAATTTTTTCTGGCCGGAAAGTTCCTTTTCCGCGCCGTAACGCAACAGTCCGACCGCTGTGGAAAACTTGGGGCTGTTGACCACGTCTTTCAGACCCCCGATGTTGCGCGGGTAGCCAATGCGCGTGGGCAGATTGAAAATCTGTTCGCCCAGTTCCTGGCAACCCTCAATCAGCGCCGTACCGCCCGTAAGTACCACGCCAGCACCGATCATGTCCTTGTAGCCGGAGCGCACAAGGGTCTGATCCACAAGGTAAAGAATTTCTTCCATGCGGGGTTCGCATATTTCGGCCAGCACCTGGCGCGAAAGCCTGCGCGGCTCGCGCCCCCCCACGCTGGGAACTTCAATAAATTCATCGTTGCGCACAAGGTCGGCAAGGGCGCAACCATACTTGAGCTTGATTTTTTCGGCAGAGGCTATGGGAGTACGCAGACCAAAGGCAATGTCGTTGGAAAGGTTCTGCCCGCCAAGCGCCAGAACAGCCGTATGTTTGATGGCATCGTTGGCAAAAACGGCGATATCAGTGGTGCCGCCGCCCAGATCAACAAGAGCCACGCCGATTTCGCGTTCTTCTTCGGTCAGCACGGCTTTGGCCGATGCCAGCGATTCAAGGGCAATATCGGCAACTTCAAGCTGGCTGCGGTGGCACGAGCGCACAATGTTCTGGGCCGAAGAAACAGCACCGGTAACAATGTGCACCTTCACTTCAAGGCGCACACCTGCCATGCCGAGCGGGTCGGCAATGCCGCGCTGGTTATCAACAATGTATTCCTGAGGCAGAATGTGGATGACCTCGCGGTCGGCAGGAATGGCCACAGCCCTGGCTGCGTCAAGTGCGCGTTCAATATCGCGCTGTGCAACCTCGCCGCCCTTGACGGCAATGACGCCGTGGCTGTTGATGCCCATGATGTGACTGCCCGCAATCCCCACGTATACCGAGTGGATTTCGCAGCCTGCCATAAGTTCCGCATCTTCCACAGCTTTGCGGATGGACTGGACGGTCTGTTCAATGTTGACCACTACGCCCTTGCGCAACCCTGTGGAAACACTGGTGCCGATGCCCACCACATCTACAAGACCCGACTCCGACAGCTCGCCCACCACAGCGCATATCTTTGTGGTGCCGATGTCGAGGCCAACGATGAGCTCGGACTTATTCATGCCATTCTCCTCAAAACGCCTGTCTCCGGGTCGCAACGGCATACCACTCTGGCGCATGCCGCAAGTTTCTTACGCTGGCTGGTTAAGTAAAACCCAAACATTGCCGTTAACAGACCGAATTTCGCGAACATTGCGCAGTTCGTGTCTGCGGGCCAGATCGCCCAGGGTCAGACTCAACCGGGAAAGATTGCCCTCCCAATCGTCAGTTGCGATGGAAAGCCGCATCTCCCTGTCTTCAAGATAAATTTCGATGCCCTTGCCGGGGCTCACGCTGACGGACGAAACCGCCCCCGCCTCTATGGGAAGCAAACCGCTTTGCATGCCCTTCATCAGGCGCGTCAGGTACGGCAGGGCGTCTTCTGCCCCCTGATCAACACGCAAGGTGGGCAGCGAGAGAAAGTTCTTGCTCTCAACCGGCGCTATAATTTCTCCAAGCTCGTTGGCGTAATACAGCACCCCGTCCTTATGCACCCAAAAAGAAGGCAACCGCTCTTTCAGCCGTATAACAAACCTGTCCGGCAGAAGGCGCTTAACAGAAACTTCCTCAACCCAGGGTGTCTTGCGCAGGTTTCTTTCAACCTTGGCAATACTGACCGCAAGGCTGTTGTCGCCCTCGCGTATGCCGCCGTATTGCAGCACCATATCGTGCGAGAGGCGCACATTGCCGGTCACGTCAACATGGCGTGTGGTGAAAAAATCGCTGGTTATGGCCTTGTTGTAGAGCCAGAGCGATGAATAACACACACCCGCAAGGATCATCCCCAGGCAGGCCAGCAGCACTGTCAGTGCGGCAAGGCTTTTCAGCCCGCTAAAGCCCTTGAGCTTTTTGAAAATCCCCGCAATAACACCGCCCCCGCGCACTTTTGATCCACCGCCGCTTTTCTTTACTGGGGCAGATGCTCGTGTGTAGGAGTTACGGGCCTTGCGTCCGCTTTTTTTCAGGGCAAGGGGCATGGCACTATCCTGACCTCCGGCTCAAGCTCAATGCCAAACCGTTGCCGCACAGCTTGCCGGGCCTCTTGCAACAAGGCCAAGGCCGCAGTGGCGCTGCCTTTGCCTTCATTAATCAAAAAATTTGCATGCAGGCTTGAAAAAGCCATTCCCCCAAGCTGTCTGCCCTTGAAACCAGCCTCGTCAAGAAGCCTCCCGGCAGACATTTCCGGCGTGGGATTTTTGAATACGCACCCCGCGCTCCAGGCCGTCACAGGTTGTTTAGACTTTTTCTTAAAAAAGTTGTGACGCATGCAATTACAGATGCCATCCCTTTCAGCAACGGTCAAGCCAAATGTGGCTTCCAAGACGATAAAATCATTCTTTTTCCCGTTAATTTTGAGGGTACGATAGCCGTACTGCAGTGCATTTCCGTTGATGCGCTCAATGGTGTTGTCAGCAAATATCTGAATGTTATAAATATTTTTACATGTTTCCGCGCCAGCGAGCCAGCATTCATGGCAACAGCCCCGCCCACGCTGCCGGGTATTCCCACCAGCCCCTCAAGGCCGGAAAGCCCGTTTACAGCGCAGAAACGCAGCAGCCGGGCCATGGGAACGCCCACTCCTGCACGAACCAGAACCTTGCCCTCGTGCTCGCCCACAATGACCGGGCCGTCATTGAAAAAAGGACGAATCAGAACCAGCGGCAATTCGCCGTCCTGTGCAAGAATATTGCTGCCCGCACCCAGTACCAGAGGTGTGCCGCCAAGGGCCTTGAGTTTATCGGGCAGCAGATAAAGGTCTTCACTCCGCTCGAGTATTATCTCCGCAATGGCGGTACCCCCCACTCTCAGTGTGGTGCGGGGGGCAAGAAAAGGAGCGGGCATCTCACGCATGGTCTTGTCCCTCCAGCCACGCGGGGCCAAGGCGGGTGATGCTGCCAGCACCAAGGGTCAGCAGCACATCACCCTCGCGCAACACATTGGGCAGGGCTGCGGCAAGGTCATTAAGGGTCTGGTAGTATTCCACCGGAGTTGTGGAAACCTGACGGATGCCCTGAGCGAGACTCTGGCCTGAAACGCCGGGAATGGGCTTTTCAGACGCGGCGTAAATTTCGGTGAGAAGCAGCTGATCCACACTGTCAAAAACTTTGCAGAACTCGCCAAAATGGGCCTGTGTGCGGCTGAAACGGTGCGGCTGAAAAGCCGCCACAATGCGCCGACCGGGAAAAACCTGCCGCGCCGTCGCAAGAGTAGCCGCAATTTCCGCCGGGTGATGACCGTAATCGTCAACCACGGTCACACCGCCCTTTTCTCCCTTGAATTCAAAGCGCCGCCCCACGCCGCCAAAACCATTCAGGCCCTCGGCGCATTTTTCAAAGCTGATGTCCACTTCCATAGCCGCGCCAATGGCGGCCAGAGCGTTGAGCATATTGTGGCGGCCTGGCTGCGGCAGGCTGACCTGACCGAGCTTGACGCCATTGCGCCACACTTCAAAGTTGTTGCGCACGCCGCAGTCAAGAGGTACGGCGCGCAGCACGTTGTCTTCCGCAAAGCCGTAGGTAAGCACAGGGCGCTTCACACGGGCAAGCAGGGCGCGCACGCCGGGGTCGTCGCCGCAGACGATATTCAGGCCATAAAAGGGCACGTTGTTCATGAACTGCACAAAGGCGTCATCAATGCCCTGCCGGGTTTTGTAGTGGTCCAGATGGTCTTCGTCCACGTTGGTCACAACATTGATGATGGGCAGAAGGCACAAAAAAGAGCCGTCTGATTCGTCAGCTTCGGCTATCAGATATTCGCCGTGCCCAAGATGCGCGTTGGTACCATACGCATTGAGCCTGCCGCCAATAATAACTGTAGGATCAAGCCCCGCAGTATCAAAGATTGATGCCGTAAGTGATGTTGTAGTGGTCTTGCCATGCGTACCGGCAATGGCGATGCCCTGCCGCAAACGCATCAGCTCGGCCAGCATTTCGGCACGGGGGATTATGGCAATATTACGGCGGCGGGCTTCCACAAGCTCTGGATTTTCATCGTTGATGGCGGTGGACTTTACCAGTACCTGAACATCCCCCACGTTTTCCGCTGCATGGCCCACGGCAACGTGTGCGCCAAGGTCGCGCAAATGACGCACAACGGCAGAATCACTCATGTCAGAGCCGGAAACTTCGTAGCCCTGATTGAGAAGAACCTCGGCAATGCCGCTCATGCCCGCGCCGCCAATGCCAACCATATGAATACGCCGAATCTTGCTGTTCATGCTCTACCTTTAAAGAAAGTCTAGATAATTTAAAGGGTTGAATCCACCCTTGGATATTGAAAGCTGAAGCCCTGTTTACGCTGTTTGTTCCAGAACGGCGACCACGCGCTCTGCCGCGTCAGGCCGGGCTGCGGCAAGCGCGGCTGCGGCCATGGGTTCGCGTTCGCCGGGCATGGTCAGGAGCCGCAGCAGGATGTCAGACATCCCCTGTACGGCCATGCGCCCTTCCGGCACCAGTACGGCAGCGCCGCTACGGGTCAGCACTTCGGCGTTGCGGGTCTGATGATCGTGAATGGCATAGGGAAAAGGCACAAGAACCGAGGGCAGGCCTGCGGCGCAAAGCTCCGCCACCGTGCTGGCTCCGGCGCGGCACAGTGCCACGTCGGCCCAGGCATAGGCCCCGGCCATGTCGTCAATAAAGGCGGAAACGCATTCGGGCGCATACCCCGCCGCCACATAGGCCGCGCGCGCACTCCCCTCATCGGTTATGCCGGTCTGGTGGCGAATCTCCACCCCGGCACCGCGAAATTCCGCCAGATTTTCAAGCATAAAGGCATTGAGCGCATGTGCGCCCTGCGAACCGCCCACGACCAGCAGACGGCGCGTCTGCCGATGGCGATCCACCTGCCCCACCGCGCTTACGGCCGCCCTCACAGGGTTGCCCGTAAACACGCATTTTTTCATATCAAAGCCGCTTGTGTTGGGCAGAGAAATACACACGCGCCGCGCAAGCCGCGCCAGAAAACGATTGCTGGCACCGGCGATGGCGTTCTGCTCGTGCAGCACGCCGGGCACGCCAAGAATACGTGCGGCCAGCATGGGCGCAAATGCGGCATACCCGCCGAATCCAGCCACAACATCTGGCTTGAAACGGCGTAGAATGCCCACGGCCTTGCCCACGGCAAGGGCCATCTGCGCGCCTGCGCCCACAGCCTTGAAGCCGCGCCCCAAAAGACCGCGCACAGGCAGTCCCTCAAAGGGAATGCCCGCCTGACGCATCAGCCGTTCTTCCGGCCCGTAGAGCGAGCCAACAAACAGCAAGTTGGCATTGGGATTGCGACGCCGCAATTCCTCTGCCACAGCCAATGCCGGAAAGATATGCCCGCCCGTGCCGCCGGTCGTCAGGATGATGTTGTCCATGTGTCCGCCGTCCTTGAAAAATTCATAAGCAGGCCCACGCACAGCATGGTGGCCAAAAGGTTACTGCCGCCGTAACTCATGAGGGGCATAGGCACGCCCTTGGGCGGCGCAACCCCCATGACCACGGCCAGATTCATGACCGAACCCATTGCAAGAATGGTGGTAATGCCGAATGCGGTAAAGCGGTCACGCAGATTGCGCTGGCCCATGATGATTTTGTAGCAGCGCCAAAAAAGCAGAGCAAACAGAATCATCACTGCGCTTACGCCCACAAAGCCCATTTCTTCGGCAAGCACGGCCATGATAAAGTCGTTGTGCGCTTCAGGCAGATAAAACATCTTCTGCTTGCTTGCGCCAACGCCTACGCCAAAGAAGCTGCCCGAACCAATGGCAAGCAGCGACTGCACAAGCTGGTAGCCTGTGTTGTGCGCATCCTGAAAAGGATCAAGAAAGGCCAGCAGACGGCGCAGACGATACGGAGAAGAAATGGCCAGCGCCATAGCGCCGCCGCATGCGAGCGCCACCGAAAAGAACAGATAGACAAAGCGGGTGCCGCCCGCCACGCACATGAAAAACAGAATACTTGCCAGAACGACGGCGCTGCCGAAGTCAGGCTGCAAAAGCAGCAAAAAGCAAAACAGCCCCGTAACGGCAAAGGGAGGAATGACACCCCGGCTGAACGTCTTGATAAGTTCCTGTTTGGAACTCATAAAGTACGCAAGGTACAGCGCCAGCGCAATTTTGACGAATTCCATGGGCTGAATGGAGATAAAACCCAGCGGGATCCAGCGTTTTGCACCGTTGATGGCAGGGGTAAGGGGCGAGAGCGTCACCAGCAGCAGGAGCAGCGCAAGAAAGAGCGCAGGATACTGCATGCGGTACAGCCAGTGCCTTGGCAGGAGTGCGGCGCTCCACAGCGCAACGCCGCCGCCGAGGGCAAAAATGACCTGACGCTTGAAGAAAAAGTATTTGTCGCCGTTGACCTGCTCCGCCACGATGCCGCTGGCCGAAAGCACCATCACAAGACCAATGGAAAGGATAATCAGCATGATGGTGAAAAGCCACCAGTCAAAGGGCGCGAACGGCCCCTCCTCCGTGGCTCTCGCCATGGCGCTGTTTACCTTGGGCGCTTTTTCCTTACCGCTGAAGATGTTCTTCATGACAGCTTACCCACGATCTGTTTGAAGTCTTCACCGCGCTGTTCATAATTTTTGTACAGGTCATAGCTGGAGGTGGCGGGCGCAAGCAGCACCACGTCGCCGCTTTTGGCATTTGCCGAGGCAAAACGCACTGCCGGTTCCATTGTTTCGTGCCAGCTTATGGGTACAATCCCCTGCCAGGCCTTTTCAAAATGCTCGCGGCTGGCGCCAAAAAGCACAACTTCCTGCACCTTCGCGCGCAACAGGTCGGCAAGCCCGGCCAGATCGCCGCCCTTGAACTTGCCGCCGCAGAGCAGCCGCACTGGGCGGTTAAAAGCCTCCAGCGCCACCTGAAGGGCGGAAACCGTGGTGCATTTGGAATCATTGACGTACAGCACGCCGCCACGCTCGCGCACACGTTCAAGGCGGTGCGGCAAAGGCTGAAAGCGCTCAACGGCCTTGGTGGCGCTGGCTTCCGTCACGCCGAAAAGGCGGCAGGCCTGCCATGCGGCTTCTTCATTGATGCGGTTGTGCGCCCCCATGAGGCAGCTTGTGGGAAAGCGGTCTGTGGCTTTTACAAAAACCTTGCGGGCCTTGAGGCGGTGAGCGTCAGCCAGCCCTTGCAGGTCTTCGCCCAGCACGGCCAGATCGCCTTCGTCCTGACAGCGGAAGAGGCGGAACTTCGCCTCGGTGTATTCCGCCATGTCCTTATGGTAATCAAGATGGTTGGGCGTGATGTTGAGCAGGATGCCCGCGCGCGGACAAAAAGTAGTGCAGGCCTGCAACTGGAAGCTGGAGATCTCAAGCACAAGCACATCGGCTTTTTTGCCGCCGAGAACATATTCCGAAAGCGGCGTCCCGATGTTGCCGCCCAAAAACACGGAATAGCCCTGCTCATGCAGCATGGCGGCAGCCAGAGAGGCCGTGGTGGTTTTGCCGCTGGTGCCGGTAATGGCCAGCACTGGCTCATCATCAAGGTAGCGCCAGGCCAGTTCCATTTCGGCCAGAATTTCAGAAACCTGCGTGTCCACCAGCCCTGCAAGCCTGGCTACAGGCATGCCGGGGCTGGGCACCACAAAGGCTGCGCCTGCAAACTGCGCGGCAGAATGCTCGCCAAGCTGCACGTCAATACCAAGGGCAGCAAGTTCAGCGGCGAGCACCTCCCTTCCGGCCAGCGCCTTGAGGTTGCTGTCCAGTAGCCGAACCCTCGCCCCGGCGCGCCGCAACAGTCTGGCGGCAGCAAGGCCTGAACGGCCCGCCCCCACAACAACTGCCAGTTCGCCGGATTCAATACGTCTGCCGCGATTTTTCTCCAGTGCCATATCCCCTCTCCTCAGCGCAGCTTCAGAACAGAAAGCGCCACAAGGCCCAACAGGATGGAAGTTATCCAGAACCGGATGATGATCTTGGATTCAGGCACGCCCTTGAGCTCAAAATGATGATGCAAGGGTGCCATGCGGAAAATACGTTTGCCGCCTGTCCAGCGGAAGTAGCCGACCTGTAGAATGACCGAAAGCGTTTCGGCCACAAAAAGGCCGCCCACCACTGAAAGAACAAGTTCCTGCTTGCACAGCAGGGCCAGATAGCCCAGCACGCCGCCGAGCGAAAGCGAACCCACATCGCCCATGAATACTTGGGCCGGATAGGCGTTGAACCACAAAAAACCAAGGCCCGCGCCCACAAGCGCCGCGCAGAACACTGTGACCTCGCCCACGCCGGGCATGTAGGGCAGCAGCAGGTATCCGGCAAAGCGGGCGTTGCCCGTTATATAGATGAAGATGGAAAAAACAAGGCAAGCCACAATGGAAGGCCCGATTGCAAGGCCGTCCAGACCGTCCGTCAGATTAACGGCGTTGGAAGAGGCCACCATGACAAACACGCCAAAGGGCAAATAAAACCAGCCCAGATCAAAGGTAACTTCTTTCAGAAAAGGTATGGTCAGTTTGCTGCTGTAATCGGGGTTAATGTAGAGCAGCACCATTGCCGCGCAGGCAATGACCAGTTGCCCCGCCATCTTGGACCTGCCGGAAATCCCTTTGTTCTTGTGGTGACGCAACTTGGTAATGTCGTCCCAGAAGCCAACGGCTCCGAAACCCGCAAAAACAAGAAAAGCCTGCCAGATATAGGGATTTGTCAAATCAGACCACAACAGCAGGCTGACAGTGAGCGTAAACAGCATGAGCAGGCCGCCCATGGTGGGGGTGCCGGCCTTGCAGGCGTGGGCGGCAACGTCTTCGTGAATATACTGGCCGCATTTGAGGCTGCGGAGCCAGCCGATAAAACGGGGACCAATGAGAATCGAAAGCACAAGAGCAGTAATGAGCGCGGCCAACGAGCGGAAGCTGATGTACCGAAAAACGTTGAATACCGTCCATTCGGACGCAAGGGGGACAAAGAGATTATAGAACATGCAGCGTAATCCGTTCTTTTGGTCGTGTGCAGACCGTTTTATGCCCGTTCTTTAAAGCAGTTAAACCCTGAAACCGGGCTTGAGCGGAGTAATCCGCCAATGCCTGTTTCAAATAGCAACGCTCCAGCAGGCGGCGTTTTTGATCATGGCCCTCAGCCCCGCACGGCCTCCGGCTCTGTGAGAGTCTGGAGCAGACATTCCAGCCTGTTGCCGCGTGATCCCTTGAACAGGGCTACGCCGCCGGTCTTGTTTTCGGCAAACGCACTGGCCGTCAATTGGGCCCATGCAGCAGCAAAAGCCGCAGCGTCATACACCTCGAACCATGGCCCTGTATAGCCCCCACAGGTCAGCCCGGCGCGGATATTTTCGCCGTGGCCGCCTTTCCAGAATACTGCCGCAGGTTTAAGTTCAGCCAGGTGTTTGCCGAGGGCTTCGTGCTCTGCCGCAGCCTGCGCCCCTAGCTCGAGCATTTCGCCAAGCACAGGCACAAAAAACCTGCCAGCAGCGCGCTCTGCCGCTGCATCAAGCATACGACGCATGGAAAGCGGGTTGGCATTATAGGTATCGTCAATAAGCAGCCACTTTCCCACGCGCGTCTGATTGAACCGCTGCACGGGCAGTTCGCTCTGGGCCAGACCTTGCGCAATTTCCGCAGTGCTCAGGCCCAGCAGATGGGCGGCGGCGGCAACGGCTATAACATTTTCCGCGCCGTACTCACCCCTGAAAGGGGCGGTAACGTCGCACCGCGCGCCGTCAAGCCAGAGGTGGTACAGGCCGCGCCTGTCGTCCGGCGCATCAATGCCAGTTGCGGCATCATCGCGGCTGTCGGCCTGTGCAGGCGCTGGCCCTGCGTATGAGGCGCGGTATTCCACGGCCCTGCCTGTGGCGCTGAAAAAATGCAGTTCCGCGCCGGTGGCTCTGGCCTCGCGTACAAGTTCGGGATAATCGGCGCACACAAGGCCTATGCCCTTGGGGGCAAGGTTGGTGAGCAGGCGCGATTTGTGCCAGGCCACGCCCTTGCTGCCGAGGCCTTCGGTATGGCCTGCGCCGACGTTAAGTATAAGGCCAATGTCGGGGCGCATAACGGACGACAGTTCTTCCATGTCGCCCTCATGGCTGATGCCAGCCTCCATAACCCAAAAATCTTCATCGCCGTCAGTGGCGAGCATGGCGCGGGGCATGCCGATCTGGTTGTTGTTGTTCAGGGCATTCTTGGCGGTTTTGCCGCGCACGGAAAGAACCTGAGCCAGCACTTCCTTGAGCGTTGTCTTGCCCGCTGTGCCGGTAACGCCCACAACTCTGGCGGTTGTTTTGTCGCGCCACATGGCGGCGATGCTGCCAAGGGCCTTGACCGTATCTTCCACCACCAGCACTGGCACACCCGCACCGGGCAGAGCCCGTGAGGCCAACACGGCAGAAGCCCCAAGCTCCACGGCGGCAGGCACAAAGTCATGCCCGTCCACCCTGCTGCCGGGGATGCAGACAAAGAGAGCCCCGGTCGCGGCCTCGCGGCTGTCCGTCACTGTGGCGGTCAGCGCAATGTCGCTCTCAAGGGCGCTCAGGCCCAGATGGGCCGCTATTTCATTGTAGGTCAGTCGCAATGAAGAAACTCCCTAACTACTTCCTGGTCGCTATAGTGGTGTTTGACACCCTGGATGATCTGATAATCCTCATGGCCCTTGCCTGCAATAAGCAATGCATCGTCCTTGCCGAGCATTTTCAGCGCCTTGATGGTAGCCGCGCGGCGGTCAACCTCAACCACGACTTCGCGGGCGGATTTCAAACCGGGCAGAACATCCTGCAAAATAGCTTCCGGCTCTTCAAAACGCGGATTGTCGGAGGTCAGCACTGCCACGTCAGACCAGCGGGCGACAGCCTCGCCCATGAGGGGACGTTTGGTGCGGTCGCGATTGCCGCCGCAGCCAAATACAGTAACAACGCGTTTGAATCCAGCCCCCCGCAAGGCCTGCAAAACGTTTTCCAGCGCGTCCGGCGTGTGGGCATAATCTACAAATACATTTAATCCTTGGGGATTTTCCACACGTTCAAGCCGTCCGCTCACGCCCGTAAAACTTTCAAGAGATTTGAAGGCCTCAGGCTCAATACCCATTTCAAGGGCAACGGCCTGTACGGCCAGCAGGTTGGAAGCGTTGAACGCGCCCACCAGAGGCGAGCGAAGTTCCCACTTGCTGCCCTCAAGATGCATACGCATGTGGCAGCCGTCTGTTCCGGCAGAAAGCAGTTCACCCCAGAGGTGACGCTTGTTCAGCGCGCCTTTTTGCAAACCAAAGGAAAGCGCCGTGGGACACAGCTCCAGCAGGCGACGGCCCCAGGGGTCATCTGCGTTGACAGCCATGGCTTTGTCAGGCCGGGGCAGTTCCAGGAACAGACGAGCCTTGACCTGGAAGTAGCTTTCCATGCTCTTGTGATAATCCAGATGATCCTGCGTCAGATTGGTAAAGGCTGCGCCGGAAAAAGGCACGCCGCAGACGCGCTGCTGGTCAATGGCGTGGGAGGACACTTCCATCACCGCCACATCCACGCCCGCCTTGGCCATGGCGGCCAGCATGGCGTGCACGCTCAGGGCATCGGGCGTGGTGAGGGGCGCGGCTTCCGCATGACCGGGCCAGCGGTAGCTGACCGTGCCCATGACGCCAAGCTTGTGCCCGGCCTGCGCAAAGAGCTGTTCGAGCAGATAGGAGCAGGTGGTCTTGCCGTTGGTGCCAGTGACGCCCACGATCTTGAGCGGCAGTTCACTGGTGCGCCAGCGGGCCTCCGCCAGACGCCACAGCGCCTCGCGCGGGTCGGAATGGTGCACAACGTGGCAACCGCCAGCAAGTGCTGCGGCTTCCTCCGCTCCGCCGGGGCGGCAAACAACAATGGAAGCCCCTGCGGCCACTGCGGCGGGAATAAAACGCGCCCCGTCTTCGTTAACGCCAGGCACGGCAACAAAGATATCGCCGGAATTGACCTGACGAGAATCGACGCGCACTTCAATACCGCCGCGTCTGCACTGTTCAAGAAGGGCTGCAAATTCCCGTTCCATATCAACCTCACTGCATAACCGGGGCAAATACCCCAATTTAGTCCCGGCGGCGCGCGCAATTCAACCCGCAACCCCGCGCGCGATGCGTGCGCCAGCCGGAAGCAACCTGCCGTTCTTACCGTTCGGAAAGCCAGAGAATATATTCGATGTCCTTGCCTTCTTCAGGCCAGGCAACACCAGGGGCAGGGGTCTGCTTGACCACCCTGCTGCCCGATCCTTTGAGTTCAGGCACAACGCCCGCGCGGGCAAAAAGTTCAACCGCATTGCGCACAGATTTTCCCATCACGTCCGGCACCCGGCTGCTGGCCTTGGCCAGATGCCCCGGCAAACGCATGCCTTCGGCCTGCTGCGGCGGGGCCAGCTTTCTGGTGTCGGTGGCATAGGGTACCTCCAGCGCGGCAAGCTTGAGACCACGCTGACGGGTCTTGTTGACCGGGCCTTCGCCAGTTGCTGCCTTTGTATCCGCTTCCGCTACCTTGGTTTCGTTAAACATGCCCGTATACGACACCATGCGGGAGGCAACTTCCTTGAACACGGGCGCTGCCACCACGCCGCCGTACTGGTTGCGCGAAGGTTCATCGACCATGACCATTACAAAATACTTGGGCTTGTCTGCCGGGAAAAAGCCCACGAACGAAGCAAGACGCTTGCTGCCGTAGGTGCCCGACCTGTGGTCGGCCTTCTGGGCCGTACCGGTCTTGCCGCCCACGTCAATGCCGTCCACACGGGCGCGTTTGCCTGTACCGTCCGGTTCTTCAACAACATCACGCATCATGTGCATGACTTCGCGCACGGCGGTTTCAGAATAAATGCGGGGACGCACCTCATCCACTGCGCCGTCTTCGCGCGTGAGGCGCAGGGGCTTGTACACGCCGTTGTTGAGCAGGGTCAGGTAGCCCTGCGCCATCTGGAGGCCCGTCACCGAAATACTCTGTCCAAACGATGTGGACATGATGTCCACTTCGCTCCAGTCGCGCGGTGCGCGCAGGATGCCCCGGCTTTCAGATACAGGTACGCCGGTGCGCTGTCCAAAACCCAACGCATGCATATACTTGTAGAAGGTAGGAGCGCCCATGGACAGGCCGATTTTTGCCATGCCGATGTTGGACGAATAGCGCAGCACCTTTGCAGCGGGCAATATTCCCTGCCGCGAGGTGTCGCGGATGGTGAAGTTCTTGGTCACCCACTTGCCGCCTTCGCAGTCGATAAGGGTATTGGGCGTGACCTTGCGTTCCTGAATGGCGGCGGCCATCACAAAAGGCTTGAATGTGGAACCCGGTTCCAGAGCATCGGCAGCCAGCCTGTTGCGGTAAACGAGCGGCGAAAAATCCTTGTAGTTGTTGGGATTGAAGAAAGGATACTGCGCCCAGGCCATGATTTCGCCCGAGGCCACATCCACCACCAGCGCCCCGCCCCAGCGGGCATCATATTCCCGCACGGTACGCGCCACTGCTTCTTCAACAAAAAACTGGATCTGCATATCGATGGTGAGGGTCAGATCCTGCCCCACCGGCTCGCTCTGCCCTTCCTCGTGCAGATAAAAACGGCGGCCCATGGCATCCCGCTGCACAATCTGGCGCGTGGGAATGCAGCCAAGGCGTGAATCGAGCGAGCGCTCGATACCCTCAAGGCCCTTGTCGTCAAGGCCCACAAAGCCAAGAAGCTGCCCGGCCATGTGCTTGAAGGGATAAACCCGGTCATATTCCTTACTCAGGCCTATGCCGGTAATGTTGGCCTTGCGCACGGCCTCGGCGGTATAGTCGTCCACCTTGCGCTTCAGCCAGACAAAGCGGCGTTTGGTCTGCGCCAGTTCGTCATAAAGCTTCTGCGGCTCCATGCCCAGAATGGGGCCGAGGGTGTTGGCCATGGCCTGAAAATCGGTGATGTCCTGCGGGCGGGCGTAAATGGACTTTGCTTCCACACTGCGGGCCAGCACCTGACCGTTGCGGTCAAAGATCATGCCTCGACGCCCGGTGACCAGCTCCGTTGCCGTATGCTGCCGACGGGCGCGCTCTGCAAGGCGCGGCCCCTCCATCATCTGAAGGTACCATGCGCGCCCCCACAGCCCGACCCACAGCAAGCAGAAGATGCATACAACTATCTTGATGCGGGCGCGGCCCCAGTCCACATTACCCATCCAGGCCGGAGAACTCGTGCCCTTGCCCGAAGAGACAAGGTTGCGGGTGGTCTGCGGCTTGGTGGCACGGGCAGGGCCAGCGCTGGACACATTGCGTTTGCGAGAGCTGAGTTTGAACATGGCGTTTCCAAACTGGGCGTCGCCGTGATGACGCCGGGCTTTTTCCGGGCCTGAGCATTGACTGGTCAGGCATTGGAGCGTTCCGGAGTTTTTACTGTAGTTCCATACGTCGAATTTGGCCGGGCTTGGGTTCGCGCATACCGAACTCATCTGCCTTGCGCCGCAGTTCATAGGGAGAAAGCAGCCGTTCGCGCTCAACTTCAAGCTTGGCCCTCAGGGCGCGCCGTTCGCGAACGGTATTTTGCTGAATATTGATGAAATAGGTTGTGTCCATACGCTCAATGTTGCTCCACACCAGCACAAGGCCCATGACCATACAGCTCAGAAGCCCCAAAACCAGCGCCAGAAGCCATCCCCTGCCCCCGTGTTGCTGGTTCATGGTTGTATTGCGCTTCATGATCCGGTGGCCTCGGCTATTTTTTCCACAGCGCGCAACTTGGCGCTGCTGGAGCGCGGGTTGACGGCCAGCTCTTCGGGCGTGGCGGTCACGGGCTTTTTAAACAGAATGCGCACTTCTGGCTGATGATGGCACACGCATACCGGCACATGGCGCGGGCAGCGGCAGCCTTCTGCCCAATGTCGCATGGCCTGCTTGACCATGCGGTCTTCAAGCGAATGAAACGTTATGATGGCAAGCCTGCCGCCAATGGGCAGATATGCCAGGATGTTATCAAGAAAACGCCGTAGTTCGCCCAGCTCATCGTTGACGGCCATGCGCAAGGCCTGAAAGGTGCGCGTGGCCGGATGCCGCCTGGCCTTGGCCCGCCAAGCGGCGGGATAGGCCTTTTCCACCAGGGCCGCCAGTTCTGCGGTGGTGTCTATGCTGGCCTTCTGACGCGATTCCACAATTACGCGGGCAATGCGCCCGGCCTGTGGTTCTTCGCCCAGCATGGCGATACATTCCTTGAGCCTTGCAAAGCTCTCGCGGTTGACCCAGTGCCAGGCCGATGGCTGGCCGGAATTCTGATCCATACGCATATCAAGCGGGCCATCGCCGTGAAAGCTGAAACCGCGTTCGGCCTCATCAAGCTGGAGCGAAGACACGCCGATATCCAGCAGCGCGCCGTCCACCTTGTTCCAGCCCAGTTCTGCCAGCGCATCGGGAAAATTGCTGTAATTGCAATGAAAAATGTGAGCGCGGTCGCCAAAGGGGGCCAACCGCTGACGCGCAAGAGCCATGGCGTCTTCGTCCCGGTCGAGGCCGCACAGTTCGATGTCGCTGGCGGTGCCGAGCACTGCCGAGGCATGGCCGCCCATCCCCAGGGTGCCGTCCAGATAACGGCCCCCGGCGCGGGGCGAAAGAGCCTCCAGCGTTTCCGCCGGAAGCACCGGCACGTGCCGCACGGGTTCTGCGATGTTATCCAAAATTTCCGTCATGGTGCGGCCTATAGACTGAGAGTTATGCCAAGCCCGGAAAGCTCGTCGGACACATCCTCAAGCTGGAGGGCATTGAAGCGTTCCTGATCCCAGATTTCAAATTTGTTCAGCATGCCCACAAGCATTGCATCCTTGTGCAAACCAGCCTCGCGCATCAGCACCTGCGGAATACGCACCCGCCCTTGGGCATCGGGTTCAAGTTCCTGGGCAAGGCCCATAACCTTTGTTTTGAAGTGCGAAAGCCTGGGTGAGGGCATGGGAATACTGCCAAGCTGTTCTGTAACCATGTCCCAGTCGGCGGGCAGATATGCCACCAGGCGTCCGTAAAAAGCGGTAAGCCAAAACGTCCCAGAGCCGCCGTCCGCGTAGAGTCCTTCGCGGTATTCCGGCGGCAGCATGAGTCGCCCCTTGGGGTCTAGGCTGCGGGAAAGGCTTTTTGTGAACAGTTTTTTCACTTTTTCCCACTTCTTACTACTTGTTACCACTTTTTCCCACTTATGCCCCAAGCCCCACACCGTGTCAAGCAATGTCGCAAAATTGGCTTTATCTGCGAATTATCTGGCGATCAGCCAGCCAGTTTCCGCCCATTTTTGCGGTGGTAATAAGTGGCAAGTTACCACTGCCAACCCTTCAGGGATGCAGGGCAAAAAATAACGCCCATCATTTCCGCAGAAGCAAAAAGCCACCAGGCGGACAACATGGGCGCAGTTTCAACGCGTTTGCGCCGAATGCCTTGACAATATGCGGGAAAACCAAGACTATTTGGATCAAGCCGGAACTGTAAATTTTGTACTTTTGCGCCCTTGCGCCACCGGTTTCAGCCAAAAGGAACAGATATGAGAACGAAAATTGTCGCTACTATCGGTCCCGCCTCCAACAGCAAAGAAAAACTGCACGAACTGGCAGAGGCCGGTGTCAGTGTATTTCGCCTTAATTTTTCGCACGGCGGCGCGGCGGACTTTGTTGCCATCATCCAGAGCATCCGAGAGGTGGAAGCGGCCATCGGGCGGCCCATCACCATCATGCAGGATCTTTCCGGCCCCAAAATCCGTCTTGGAGTGCTGCCCGAAACCAGCATAACCGTCACCAAGGGCATGGAGCTGCTGCTCGGCCCCAGCGACCGCCATGTGGACGATTTCCCCTATCTGCCCTTTGACCACGATGTGATCCTTGAAAGCCTCGAGCCCGGCGACCGCATGGTGCTGGCTGACGGCGGACTTCAGTTTGTGGTTACTGAGTGCCGCGCGGACGGCCTCGTGATGCTCAAGGCGGACAACTCCGGCATCGTCACCTCGCGCAAGGGGCTGGCCCTGCCCGGCAAGGCCACCAAGGTTCGCGCCCTGACGGAAAAGGACAAAAAAGACCTTGCGGACGGCCTCAAACTTGGCGTGGACGCAGTGGCAATCTCCTATGTGCAGACTGCGGACGACGTGCGTGAAGCCAAGGAGCTTATCGCCGCTGCCGGCAAAAACCTGCCAGTGGTCGTCAAGCTTGAACGGCAGAGCGCCGTGGACAACCTTGCAGAAATTCTGCACGAGACTGACGTCGTCATGGTGGCTCGCGGCGACCTTGGAGTGGAATGCCCCCTGCCCCTTCTGCCCGCGCTGCAAAAACGCATCATCAGCGCATGCAACAAGGCCTCCAAGCCGGTGATTGTTGCCACGCAGATGCTGCTCTCCATGGTCAACAGCCCTGCCCCCACTCGCGCGGAGACCACAGACGTGGCCAATGCCGTGCTTGACGGCGCGGACTGCGTGATGCTTTCGGAAGAAACCGCCATGGGCAACTTCCCCGTTGAAACGGTGCGCTACATGCGCCGTATCACGGACGAAGCCGAACGCCTGCTGCTGCTCAACCGCAAGCTTGAAGAGCCGGACAGCGACAAGGGCATACCGGAATTTCTGGCCTACTCCGCCTGCCTGCTGGCAGACAAGGCTTCGGCCAAGGCCATTGTGTCGCACAGTCTTTCGGGCAGTTCGGCCCGGCAGGTCTCTGCCCGCCGCCCCCCGCAAAGCATCTATGCGCTCACGCCTGACCCGGTTTCCATCAAGGCGCTCAACTTCGTCTGGGGCGTGAGGCCGGTTTTTGTGGAAAATCCGCAGGAAGAACCAAGCCACCTTATCCGGGCCGAGAGCTTTATTCACAACAGCCCGGATTTTGAACCTGACGACTGCGCGGTTATTACCGCTGGTCAGGTCAAGGGGTCTTCCGCCACGCCCCGTGGCACAAACCTTGTCAAAATTTACTGGAAGTAGCTCATGGCCGCAGAGCAAAGGAAAGTTCTTGATGTTCCCATGAACATCAACGAGGAATATTATCAGATCAGCGGCGAAATCCTGTCGAGCTTTCCCAAGTTCCGGCCTCCGGTAGATCTGTTCAGGTTTCGCGAAGACATCGCGGTGCTGGCTCCTTACTGCGTCAAGGGGAGCCGCCTGACCAGCGATCAGGTGGACGAAGTTGCGCAGTTGTGCGCGGAGGGCGACCTTTTTGTTTCCCGCTCCGACCACCACATTTATTCACGCCACATCGTCAAGCAGCTTGACCTTGTGTTGCAGGACAACAACCTCAAGGAAGCGGAAATCGCAGATATCTGCATCCGCGCCCTGCTTATGCGTTGCAGCGACTTTTTTGAACAGCCTGTCAAAACGCTCTTTGAACCGCTGTACCGCGATGTTATGGTTGTTACTGAGTACTTGTGGAGCGACAAACACCACATCAACACATTCATGCGCCGTCTGTTTCGCAAAAACAATCTTGCACGGCATTCCATCAACAGCATGATTGTGGGCCTGTGGATATGGTTGCAGGGCACGGGTGAATTCCGCCGCAAAGATATGGATCGCATTGCAGTTGCCATGCTGCTGCACGATGTGGGCATGTGCAAGGTTCCCCCTTTCCTGCTCAGCAAGGCTGGCCCTCTGAAGCAGGAAGAAAGGGAAAAAATCATTCCCCATCCCATTGTGGGCGTTCGGTTGATGCAAAAGATGGAAGTGTCTTTTGACGAACTGCTGCGCGCCTGCTTTGAGCACCACGAGCGGCTTGACGGTTCGGGCTATCCCCAGCACACCAAGGGCAACCAGACCACCAAGGTTGGACGCCTTGCAGCGGTAGCCGACTCTTTTGCCGCCATGATTTGCGATCGGCCTTTTAGAAAGGGCAAGGATATTGTGCAGTCTGCCAAGGAACTTGCCAACGACCCGCGCTATGATCAGGAAATGGCCAACGCGCTGTTCGGTGGTTTTGCCGCTGGCACCATAGGGCAAATGGTCGACATGGACGCCGTGGTGGATACGCCGCAGCCGGAATAGATAACTCCAGGCGCTGGCCAGCAAAAGAAAAAGAAAAATTCATTTGGTCGCAGATCAACCACCCCAAGGGAGTTTGTCCTGCTGCCAGCAGATACATAAAAAACCGGTTCTGAACCATGCGTTCTGAACCGGCTTTTTATGTAAGCCTCTTGGCCTGCTTGCGCGGTGTACAATCACCTGCCAGCTTGGACGGGCCTGCTTACATTTTGCCCGCTGCGGCAAAAAACACTTCTGGCTCACGCCGTTCACGGTACTTGCTTTCAAGCATGGCAACGATTTTGTCCACCTGCGGATTGTCAAAATACTTTGCCTGTTCCGGGCAGATTTTTACGCAGGCGCAACAGCGCAAACAGCCCTGCGCCACCTGCGCGGCATTGTCGGCATCAATCACGCGCACAGGGCACACCCTGGCGCACAAGCCGCACTGCGTACATAAATCAAGGGTCTGAGGCCGAATATCCGCCGCTGGGGGCAGCGCCTTGTAAGGGCGGTTGCCGGGCACAGCCACAGTTGCGCTTTTTCCGCTGGAGATGACGCTGGCTGCATTGCGGGCAAATTCCGCTATAGCGGCCATATCTTCTGCATCGGGCCTGCCAGTCCCTACCTTTGCCGTCATGCTGTGCTCTGCCACAAAGGCCCCTGCCGCAGGAACGGAAAACCCTTTGGCTACAAACAGATCAACCGCTTCAAGCAGGGCGTCGTCATAGTGCCTGTTGCCATACACAGCAAGCGGAACCGCTCGCGCGCCATGCCCTGCCAACTTTGCCAGCGGCTCCATCAGCAATGGGGGAATACGCCCGGCATAGACCGGAAAGGCAAAAACCAGCACATCCTCCGCCCCAAGCGTGTGGGCTGCCGCCCGCCCTTCAGGAAACGTCCAGTCACAGTCAACGCCGCGCGCCAGCGGCATATGCTGCGTCAGTTCCTGCTCCAGAACACGGGCAGTCTCTTGCGCCATGCTGCGGCTGCTGCCAGTTGGGCTGAAAAAGACAGTATGAAGCCTTGGGGTCATGACAATATCCTTTGTTCATGAAAAAGCGGGCCGTTGATACAGCCCGCCTGAAGAGTGCATCCTCATACGGCCTAGGCCGCAAATGCCGTTACGCAAACAGACCTTACCAGGCTTTCTTGCTCTGCTCGTGCCCGACTATGCCGCCAGCCAGAGCGCCCACGCCCGCGCCAGCCAGAGCGCCCCAGGCAGCGGATCCACCGGCAATGGCTGCAACGCCAGCACCGCCAAGCGCGCCAAGGGCCGCGCCACTGGCAACACCCTGCTGGGTCTTGCTCATATTGGTGCACCCAATGCCGCTGACAAACAAGGCGGCCAGCAACGTGATTATCAACAAATTTTTCATATTTTCTCTCCTGAAAAAACCGCGTAGCGGATTTTGCTGTTACTTGGCGTTCAGGCGGGGTTCAATGATTTCGCGCCAGATCACGCTCATGACAGGGCGGTCAAGCTGCTGCGGATTTGCCGTGTACCACGCGTCCACCATCTTGGCGACTTCCGCGCGGTTCACACCCTTGAAGGCCTTCATCCAGCCCTTTTCAAAGGGTGAAAGCGTGTACACCGGGCGCTTGCCTTCCTTGGTCGCTTTTTCCGCGATTTTTCCGTTTACAAAATACTCAACGGTGATCGCTGTTTCCACACCGAAAAGAAAGGCGAGCTTTTCAGCTTCAGGCGTTTTTTGCCACGCGGCACCCGTAAACTGATCCACAGGGTTCGCCTTGGAATTTTCGGCCTCGGGCGTATTTTCGGCAGCGCGAACCGGAGCGAATGCCAGAACAAGTGCAAGGCTCAAGGCCAGACACAAAACCGACTTTTTCACGATATGCTCCTTGAGTTGAAGAACCCTCTGCAATACCGCTTGCGCGGCAGCCAGCCGCGTGGAGGGTATACACCAGCGGCAAGAATTTTCGGGGCATGGCCCTTAGCTTGTCTTGCAGTTTACCCAAAACACCACCGAGATATCAAGTACGAAAAGCCCGGCTGTCTTACACAGGCAGCCGGGCTTTCATTCACTGTGGCGCACGGTGCGCCTTTGTATCTTATATGCCTTGGTGGCAGGGCAATCTGCCCTACGCTCCTGCGGCCTCGCCTATAAGCTGACGGAAGCGGCCAAAGAGGTACTGTCCATCGCGGGGGCCAGCCGCCGCTTCGGGGTGGTACTGCACGCTCATGACAGGCAAGGTCTTGTGACGCAGCCCTTCAAGCGTATTGTCGTTCAGGTTGATATGCGTGGCTTCCACATCGTTCACGCCGTCCAGCACCACATGGAAACCGTGGTTCTGCGACGAAATTTCGATGCGCCCTGTGGTCAAATCCTTGACCGGGTGATTGCAGCCGTGGTGGCCGAACTTGAGCTTGTCGGTGGTGCCGCCAAGGGCGTGACCGATAAGCTGATGCCCTAGGCAGATGCCCGTGACCGGGAACGAACCCACAAGTTCGCGCACCAGAGCGATTTCGGCAGTCAGGGTGGCCGGGTCGCCGGGGCCGTTGGAAAGGAACACGCCCTTGGCCCCGCTGGCCTTGGCCTGCGCAGCGCTGAAGTTCGGCGGCACCGCCAGAGGCTCAAAACCAGCCTCGCACAGGCGGCGCAGAATGTTCCACTTGATGCCATAATCATACACAAGCAGGGGCAGGCCCGTTCCGCGCCAGGCGTAGGCGCCGTCTGCGCCGAGAGCGACCTTTTGCGGCTGGTTTTCAAACCATGCGTAGGGTTCCTGCGCTGCCACAAAGGGCACAAGGTTACGCCCCTTCATGGTGGGCTGGGCAAGCACTTTTTCCTTGAGGGCAGCGGGGTTCAGCTCCCTGGTGGAAATCATGCCGCGCATGGCCCCGTTGATGCGCAGGTGGCGCGTCAGGGCGCGGGTATCCAGCCCTTCCATGCCAGGCGTATCGAACTTCTGCAAAAAGGCGGGCAATGCCATGACAGACTGCCAGTTGGAGGGCTGCTTGCAGCATTCCTTTACCAGAAAGGCGCTGCAATGCACGCGGGCCGATTCCATATCAGCCTCGGAAATGCCGTAGTTGCCCACCAGCGGATAGGTCATGCAGACCATCTGCCCATAGTAGGAGGGGTCGGTGAGCACTTCCTGATAGCCAGTCATGCCCGTGGTGAAAATCACTTCACCGCCGGTTTCAAAGTCTCCGGTAAAGGATTTGCCTTCCAACGTGAATCCGTCTTCCAGCACCAGCAATGCTTTCATAACTTACCCCCGCGCTTCCCGCGCGTAGTATTCCTGCAAACTTTCCACATGGGTCTCTGCCCGCCGCGAACCGATGGCCGTGGCCGTGGCGCGCGCTGCGGCGATGGTGGTGCAGTAAGGAACCTTGTATGTCAGGGCCGCGTGGCGAATGGCCTTGGAATCCCTGGCCGTATGCTTGCCCGAAGCCGTATTGATGACCAGAGCCACCTCATGATTGATGAGCAGATCCACAATGTTGGGCCGCCCTTCGTAAACCTTGAGCACCTCTTCCACTTCAAGCCCGTGCTCACGCAGCACGGCAGCAGTGCCGCGCGTTGCCAGCAGGTGGAAGCCAAGCTTGGCAAACATATCCGCCACTTCGGGCAGATAGGGTTTGTCGCGGTCGTTGACCGACAGGAAAAGCTTGCCCCCCTGCGGCAGTACCTGACCGGCGCCCAGCTGGCTCTTGAGGAAGGCCTCGCCGAAGTTGGAACCCATGCCCATGACTTCGCCGGTAGAGTGCATTTCGGGTCCGAGAATCACGTCCACGCCGGGGAAGCGCTGGAAAGGCAGCACAGCTTCCTTGACGCAGGTGAATCCGCCCTTGCGCATGCTCCAGGGATCCAGTTCCTCAAGCGTTTTGCCCAGCATGACCTGGGTTGCCAGGTACGGCAGGGGAACGCCCGTGGCCTTGGACACAAAGGGGGCGGTGCGCGAAGCACGCGGGTTTACTTCCAGTATGTAGATATCATCGCCCTTGATGGCAAACTGGATGTTCATCAGGCCCACGACCTTGAGTTCGCGGGCAAGGGCCTCGGCCTGAACCGCAATGCGGGCCACGTGGTCGTAAGAAAGCGAATACGAGGGCAGCACGCAGGCCGAGTCGCCGGAGTGGATGCCGGCTTCCTCAATGTGTTCCATGATGCCCGCCACGTACACTTCCTTGCCGTCCGAAAGGGCGTCCACGTCCACTTCCACCGCATGTTCAAGGAACTTGTCGATAAGAATGGGGTGTTCCGGCTTTTGCGGCACCTGAACATGGAAGTAATCTTTCAGTTCGGCGGCATCGTACACCACGGCCATGGCGCGGCCGCCGAGCACGTAGCTTGGCCGCACAACCACTGGGTAGGTGATGCGCTCGGCAACTTCAAGCGCGTCTTCAAGGCTCATGGCCGTACCGTTCGGCGGCTGGAGCAGCTCAAGCTTTTCAATGAGCGCCTGGAAGCGTTCGCGGTCTTCGGCGCGGTCAATGGCGTCCGGGCTGGTGCCAAGAATGGGCACGCCAGCGCGCATGAGCGGCACGGCAAGGTTCAGCGGGGTCTGGCCGCCGAACTGCACAATGACGCCCTCGGGCTTTTCCTTTTCCACAATATTCATCACGTCCTCGAAGGTCAGCGGCTCAAAATAGAGCCTGTCCGAGGTGTCGTAGTCTGTGGAAACGGTTTCGGGGTTGGAGTTCGCCATGATGGCCATCACGCCCGCATCGCGCAGGGCGAAGGAGGCGTGGCAGCAGCAGTAGTCAAACTCGATGCCCTGACCGATACGGTTGGGGCCGCCACCAAGAATGAGCACCTTGCGGCGGTCTTCCACCTTGATTTCTTCGCCCCGTTCGTAGGTGGAGTAGAAATAGGGGGTGTAGGCCTCAAATTCCGCCGCGCAGGTATCCACCAGATAGTAGGTGGGTTCCACGTGCATTTCCTTGCGCATGCGGCGTATGTCGGCCTCGGGCATCTTCCACATTTCCGCCAGCTGGCGGTCGGAGAAGCCGTATTCCTTGGCTTCGCGCAGCATGTCGGCAAGAGCGGCGTTGGCCGTGGTCATGTCGTTGGCAAGGCCAAAGTTGCTGATGCGCTTTTCCATCTCCACGATGTCGCGCACCTGGCGGATAAACCAGGGATCAATGGCGGAAACCGCAAAGATTTCTTCTTCGCTGATGCCAGCCACAATGGCCTGCCGCAGCGAAAAAATACGCTTGGAGTTGGGGCGGTGCAGGGATTCCAGAATGGTTTCGCGGTCGGGCAGCTCGGAGCGGAAGCTGTAGCCCAGGCCCGTTGCGCCGATTTCCATGGAGCGCAGGCCCTTCTGCAAGGCTTCCTTGAAGGTGCGGCCAATGCTCATGGCCTCGCCCACGCTCTTCATGGCGGTGGTGAGCTCGTCCTTGGCGCCGGGGAATTTTTCAAAGGTGAAGCGCGGGATTTTCACAACGCAGTAGTCGATGGCGGGCTCAAAGCTCGCCACGGTCTCGCGGGTGATATCGTTGCGCAGCTCGTCAAGGGTGTAGCCCACGGCCAGCTTGGCGGCGATTTTGGCGATGGGGAAGCCCGTGGCCTTGGAGGCCAGCGCGGACGAACGCGACACGCGGGGGTTCATTTCGATAACCACAATCTCGCCGTTGGCCGGATTGAGACCGAACTGCACGTTACTGCCGCCCGTTTCCACGCCGATTTCGCGCATGATGGCAATGGAGGCATCGCGCAGGTTCTGGTATTCGGCGTCGGAGAGGGTCTGCACCGGGGCCACGGTGATGGAGTCGCCCGTGTGCACACCCATGGGATCAAAGTTTTCAATGGCGCAGATGATGACGCAGTTGTCCTTGGCGTCACGCATCACTTCCATTTCGATTTCTTTCCAGCCAAGCACGCTCTGCTCGATCATGACTTCAGAGGTGGGGCTGGCCGAAAGACCGCTGGCGGCAATGGCTTCCAGGTCTTCCATGTTGTAGGCCACACCGCCGCCGGTGCCGCCAAGCGTAAAGGCCGGGCGAATGATCAGCGGGAAGGGCAGCACGTTGCCGAGCTGACGCGCTTCTTCAATGGTGCGGGCAATGCCGCTGGCGGGCATTTTAAGGCCGATCTTTTCCATGGCTTCGCGGAAAAGCTCGCGGCTTTCTGCCTTTTCAATCACGTCGGCGCGCGCGCCGATGAGCTCAACGCCGCATTCCGCCAAAACGCCGCTCTTGGCAAGCCCAAGAGCGGCGTTCAAAGCCGTCTGACCGCCAAGCGTAGGCAAGAGCGCATCGGGGCGTTCTTTTCGGATGATTGCGGCAAGGGTCTCCTGCTCGATGGGTTCCACATAGGTGGCGTCAGCCATATGCGGATCGGTCATGATGGTAGCCGGATTGGAATTGACCAGCACCACCTCGTACCCTTCTTCCTTGAGGGCCTTCACGGCCTGGGAACCGGAGTAGTCAAACTCGCAGCCCTGGCCGATGATGATGGGGCCCGCGCCGATGACAAGAATTTTGTGTAAATCCGAACGCTTGGGCATTGAACTTTCCTGCGGATTTTGGAGATCAGAGGTAATGACGCGGCACAGGCGCGCCGATTTGCATAAAACGATTGTTTTTATTCCACAGCTGGTATAAAAGTCAAGTTTTTCCTTCGGCCAAATGAATACACACCCTTGCAGGCATGCCGCCGCGCGCCCGCCAAGCCTGAATCAGAGGGTTTTACCCTGCCCGGCCGGCATGCCGTGGGCACAAAGCCCTTGCCTCGCAGTTTTTTTTGCGCAATAATTTTTCCCTTGAATCCACAAGGGGAGCACCACATGCAGAATGTAAAAAAAGTCGTCCTCGCCTATTCGGGCGGGCTTGATACTTCCGTTATCCTTAAATGGCTCATTGAGACCTACAAGTGTGAGGTCATTGCAGTTACCGCCGATCTGGGCCAGCCCGAAGACCTCACGGGCGTGGAAGAAAAAGCGCTCAAGACCGGCGCTTCCAAGGCCTACGTGCTTGATCTGCGCGAAGAAATGGCCAAGGACTTTGTATTCCCCATGATGCGCGGCGCTGCCCGCTACGAAAACCGCTATCTGCTGGGCACCTCCATCGCCCGCCCGCTCATCGCCAAGGCCCTTGTGGACATCGCCCGCAAGGAAGGCGCGGACGCCGTGGCCCACGGCGCTACAGGCAAGGGCAACGATCAGGTGCGTTTTGAATTTGCCGTCAGCGCTCTTGCGCCCGACCTCAAGGTCATCGCCCCCTGGCGCGAATGGGATCTCATGTCGCGCACGGCCCTCACGGCCTTTGCCGCAAAGCACGGCATCCATATCTCCAGCGAAGCCAAGCGCTACAGCATGGACGCCAACATGATGCACACGAGCTTTGAAGGCAGCGAGCTGGAAAATCCCGGCAGCGCGCCCGATGCCTCGTGCCATCAGCGCTGCGTGCCCGTGGAAGAAGCGCCCGACACCCCCGAGATCATCAGTGTGGATTTCGAGCAGGGCAACCCTGTGGCCGTCAACGGTCAGCGCCTCTCCCCCGCCGCCATCATCAAGACCCTCAGCGAAATGGCCGGACGTAACGGCATTGGCCGCGACGACATGGTCGAAAACCGCTTTGTGGGCATGAAGTGCCGTGGCGTGTACGAAAACCCCGCAGGCACCCTGCTGTTTGCCCTGCACCGCGACCTTGAAGGCATCTGCATGGACCGCGAACTGCTCGGCATCCGCGACATGCTGGCCGTGCGCTACTCGCAGTGCGTGTACAATGGATTCTGGTATTCGCCCGAACGCGAAACCATGCAGGCCTTTATGGACAAGTCGCAGGAATGCGTCACCGGCACCGTGCGCGCCAAACTCTACAAGGGCGGCGTGTGGCCCCTGGCCCGCACCTCCCCCAACTCGCTCTTCTCCGAAGATCTGGCCACCTTTGAAGGCGGCAACTACGATCACAAGGATGCCGCTGGCTTTATCCGCCTCAACAGCCTGCGCCTGCGCCTGCACGCCGCAGTGCAGAGCAAGCTCGGCAAGTAGACTGAAACACCCCGCATGCCGGCGTATTCGCAAAGCTGCATGCGGGGGTGTTGTATATCGGGCGCTTTCCCCGGAGCCTGCGCCATCCCGGGCTCGGCCATTAGCGGCATTGCCGCATATTTTGCAGAGATTTGACGGGACAGGTTCCGGGGGAAGCGGCGTTCGCCACGAGCAACGCGGCTTCCCCCGATTCATTTTTTACAGAAAACGGACAGACCATGAAGACCAACCAGAGCTGGGGCGGCCGCTTTGCCGAAGGCCCCAAGGAAGCCGTGGCCCAGTATACGGATTCACAATCCTACGACAGGGCGCTCTACGCCCAGGATATCCGCGCGTCACAGGCGCATGCCCGCATGCTGGGCCGTCAGGGCGTCATCAGCCAGAACGAGGCGCGGATTCTGGTCAACGGTCTGGACCGTGTGCGCGAAGAAATAGAAGCTGGCAACTTTGTGTGGAAGCCCGAGCTGGAAGACGTGCACATGAATATTGAAGCGCGCCTCACCGAGCTTGTGGGAGATGTGGGCAAAAAACTGCACACGGGCCGCAGCCGCAACGATCAGGTGGGCCTGACATTCCGCCTCTTTGTGGCCGACCGCCTCGAAACCTGGCGTCAGCGCGCGGCCCTGCTGTGCTCCGTGCTGGCCGACAAGGCCGCTGCGCACAAGACGGACATCCTGCCAGGCTGCACCCATCTGCAACCGGCCCAGCCCGTAAGCCTTGCCCACCACCTGCTGGCCTATGCCTGGATGTTCCGCCGCGACGCCATGCGGCTCGAAGACACCCTTGAACGCGTGCGCATTTCCCCCCTTGGCGCGGCTGCTCTGGCTGGAACAACCTACCCTCTCGACCCGCAGAGCGTGGCGGACGAAGTGGGTTTTGCAGAAATTTACGGCAACTCCATGGACGCCGTTTCTGACCGCGATTTTGTGCTTGAAGCCCTTTTTGACGGCTCGACCATCATGATGCACCTCTCGCGCCTGTGCGAAGAGATCATCCTCTGGGCCAACCCCGCCTTTGGTTTTGTGCGCCTTTCTGACGGCTATTCCACTGGCTCGTCCATCATGCCGCAAAAGAAAAACCCTGACGTTGCCGAACTCATGCGCGGCAAGACCGGGCGCGTCTACGGGGCGCTGACGGGCCTGCTCACGGTCATGAAGGGTCTGCCCCTGGCCTACAACCGCGACATGCAGGAAGACAAGGAAGGTTTCCTTGACGCCGACCGCACCGTTGAAGCCTCGCTGCGCCTCATGGCGGGCATGCTGGAAGAACTGACCTTCCGCACTGACCGCATGCGCGAGGCCTGCAAGGCTGGCTTCCTCAACGCCACCGAACTGGCGGACTACCTCGTGGGCAAGGGTATTCCCTTCCGCGAGGCGCACCACATCACAGGCCAGGCCGTGGCTATGGCCGAGAAGGCTGGCAAAGGCCTTGAAGACCTCAGCCTTGGCGAACTCCTGAGCCTTGAACCGCGCATTGAGGACTCGGTTTTTGCCATTCTGGAATATGCCGCAGCCGTGAGCCGCCGCGAAACCCCCGGCGGTACCGGCCCCCGCTCTGTGGAAACACAGCTTGAACAGATCCACCAGTGGCTTGGGCAGAATCTGGGCGAGGAAAACTGAGCACGGAGCCGAACGCCATGTCCATTTTTGATATCGAAAACCGACAAGATATGGGGGCGGAAGCCCCCTCAGCCGTGAGCTGGCCCCAGTGGGCCGAAGACGCGCGGCTGGACGACGACCTCGCCGCAGCGGCCTATGAGGCCACGCCTGCTCCCCTGCGCGCCGCTGTCAAGACAGGGCTGGCTCTGGCCCACATGCACTTTGGCGAGTCCACCACCAGCCAGCGTAATGAGGTGCGCAACGCGCATCTGGGCTTCTGGCGGCGTTCCATCGCGCACCCCGCGCCCTGGGCGGTCGTTGCCTTTACGCCCGCATACGCCGCTGCGGCCCGTCTTGCCGCAGCCTGCATGCCCGCCCTGCTTGGCGGCGTGCCCCTTGTGGGGGCCGTGTGCGTGGGCGGCGCGCCCGGCAGGAATGCTCTGGTCACGTTGGAGCTGGCAGGCGTGGAAGATATTTTTGTCATGGACAGCGCAAACCTCTGCACCCTGCTGGAAGAAACCCAGCCAGGGCCGGGGCGGCTGGTGCTGCTGCACAGGGGCGAGCTTGACGGCGTGGCCGGAGCCGCACGGGCGCTGGAACTGCCCTGCTACGAGGAACGGCGTTCGCCCATCCTGTGCCTGCCCAAGCCCGAAGCCTTTGACCTTGAAGCGCTGGCCTTTGCGCAGGCCGAGGCTCTGGAAACTGCGCTCGACACCTCCTTGCGCCTCACCCCTGACGCCACCTACCTTGCACCCGTGGCAGCCCTTGGGCATTGCCGCGAGCGCCGCACCGGGCCATTCCCCTATAGTGGCGCGCCCGCGCTCACGCCAGGCTGCGAGGGCTTCTGGCTGCACCCCGGCCTCACGCCCGATTTCTTCCGCGTGCAGCGGCAGGCATTCGGGCTGCTGTAATCCAGCTCTATGCAACATTTGCGCGGCGCACAGTTCATCAGCCGCCCTCAATTGATTCTTCGCAAAAAGGCTCTTTGCAAGCTGGCTGCCCAGCCTCCCCGCACAGCATGGGGAAGCTGCGGCGGCCAGCCTTGCCCTGCGCCTGAAAAAGCCGTAATCATTCAGAAACACCTCTCCTTGGGAGCAAAGCCATGCCCAGCATCAAGCATATCCGCAACATAGGCATTATTGCCCATATCGACGCGGGCAAGACCACGCTTTCCGAGCGCATGCTGTTCTACAGCCGCAAAATCCACCGCATGGGCGAGGTGCACAACGGCTCGGCCACCATGGACTACATGCCGGAGGAGCAGGAACGCGGCATCACCATCATGTCTGCCTGCACCACCTGCCAGTGGGGCGAAAATACCATCAACCTCATCGACACGCCCGGTCATGTGGACTTTACCATTGAGGTGGAGCGCGCCCTGCGCGTGCTGGACGGGGCCGTGGGCGTGTTCTGCGCCGTGGGCGGGGTTGAGCCGCAGTCGGAAACCGTGTGGCGGCAGTCGGAAGATTTCAACGTTCCCAAGATCGCCTTTATCAACAAGATAGACCGGCTGGGCGCGGATTTTGAGGCCGTACTCGAGGCCATGCGCCAGCGCCTGCAAACCAACGCCGTTGCCGTGACCATCCCCCTTGGGCAGGGCGAGGATTTCCGCGCCGTGCTTGACCTTGTGAACGAGCAAAGCCTGACGTTTGATCCGGCGGATCAGGGCCAGACCATGCACCGCGCGCCCTTCACCAAAGAAGAAGCCGCCATCGCCGCCCCCTGGCGCGAAATTCTGCTGGAAAAGCTTGGCGAAGCCGACGATGCCTTTGTGGAACCCTATCTTGAAGGCACCTTCACCCTGGCCGACATCAACGCGGCCCTGCGGCGCGCCACGCTGGCCCGCACGCTCACACCCGTTTTCTGCGGCTCTGCCCTGCGCAACATGGGTGTACAGCCCGTACTTGATGCCGTGTGCGCCCTGCTGCCCTCGCCCGCCGATGTCCCGGCCCCGGTGGGGCATGATGCCGATGGTCGGGAAATCATTGTGGAAGCAACGCCCGATGCCCCTGCTGCGGCGCTGGTTTTTAAAGTGCTCATGGAAAATGGCCGCAAGCTGGCCTTTGTACGCATGTACGCGGGCCGCATCCGCGAGGGCGAAAGCCTGCGCAATACCGCCAGCGGCAAGGATGACCGCCTGGGCCGCATCTACCGCCCCCATGCCGACAGGCGGGAACAGGTGGAAAGCGCCGAAGCGGGCGAAATCGTGGTCGTGGTGGGCCTGCGCGGGCATACGGGCGAAACCTATACTGCCCGGGAGCGGCAGCTTGCGCTGGAAAGCATAGATGCCTACGCGCCCGTCATCACCCTTGCGCTGGAACCCCGCAATGCGGACGAAGGCAAGATTCTGGACGAAGCGCTGGCGCGCTATACGGAAGAAGACCCCACCCTGCTGGCGCGGCTGGATGACGACACAGGCTCCCGCATGGTTTCCGGCATGGGCGAGCTGCATCTGGACGTTCTGCTGGAGCGCATGCAGCGCGAATACGGCATCAGCCCCCGCGCGGGCAATCCGCAGGTTGTGCTGCGCGAAACCGTGCGCAAGGAGGCCGAGGCGGCTTCTGTTTTTGACCGCGAAATGGGCAAGGAGCGCCATCAGGGCTCTGCGGCCCTACGCGTTGCGCCGCGCACCCGAGGCACGGGCAACGTGGTTGAAGTGGGCGACTTTTTACCGCAGGATGCCGCCGAAGCCCGCAAAATTCTGCCCAGGGTCTATCTGGACGCTGCCCTTGAAGGTGTGCGCGATGCCCTGCAATGCGGTGATCTGACAGGCTACCCCATTGAAGATGTGGCAGTGACTCTTACCGCAGTGGGCAGGCAGGAAGGCCTGACAACGGTTCCCGGTTGCCGCATGGCCGCCGGGCAAGCCCTGCGCGAGGCGCTGGCGGCGGCAACTCCCGTGGTACTTGAGCCTGTGATGCGCGTGGAAATTACCGTGCCGGAAGACTTCCTCGGCGCGTCCATCACATTGTTCACCACCTGCGGCGGCAAGGTTGAGGACATGGAAGACCACGGCGGGCGCAAAACCCTGCGTGGCACCGCCCCCCTGCGCCGCCTGTTCGGCTTTTCCACCGCCCTGCGCTCGGCCACACAGGGCCGCGCCGGGCTGGTAATGACCTTTGACCGCTTTGACCTGCCCTGAGGAACCATGCAGCACCAAGAATCTACACACGGCCAGCCCCGCGCAAAAAAAAGCCTCGGCCAGCACTTTTTGAAGCGCGAAGACATCTGCCGCCGTATTGCCACGCTGCTGCTGCCCAAGCCCGAAGATATGGTGCTTGAGATCGGCCCAGGCCCAGGCGCGCTGACCCGCGCCATTGAGGAACAGCCCCACGCCCGCCTGCTGCTGCTTGAAAAAGACCGCCACTGGGCGGCTGAGCGCCAGCGCCTTGGCGAGGCCCGCACCCAGGCGGTGCTGACAGATGCCCTGCGTTTTGATTGGCGGCGCATCACGCCCGATAAACCGTGGAAGGTCATAGGCAACCTGCCCTACAACGTGGCTTCGCCCCTCATATGGGACATTGTTTCGCGCGCAACGGGCTGGCAGCGCGCGGCCTTTATGGTGCAAAAAGAGGTGGGCCAGAGGTTGGCTGCACAGCCCAATACCAATCACTACGGCGCGCTTTCGGTCTGGGTGCAAAGCTACGCCCGCCCGCGCATGGAATTTATTGTGGGGCCGGGGGCCTTCAGCCCGCCGCCCAAGGTGGATTCTGCCGTGCTCTCTTTTGATCCTCTGCCGCCAGAGCGCAGGCCAGCTCACCCCGAGATTCTGTCTCGCCTCTTGCGCGTGTGCTTCCAGCAGCGCCGCAAACAGCTTGGCGGCGTTTTCAGACGCAGCGGTCAGCCGGGGCTTGAAGCCGCGCTGGAAAAGACAGGCATCGACCCAAGCTTGCGCCCGGAAGCCCTCGCCAATAAAGATTTTCAGGCTCTTGCCGCTTTTTGGGCCGAGCAGCTTGACAATAATGCATAAAAAGTTTTGAGTTTACGCACTGTCTTTTAGAACGTAACGCTTGGCGGCTTTTGCCGCCTGAGCTTGCTGGCAGAACAACTCAAGCCGGGGAATTTTCAGGAGGATGTGCTGATGACTAAAGCTGATCTGGTTGAAAAAATCGCCGCCAAGGCAAACCTGACCAAGGCTGCCGCCGAGCGTGCCCTCAATGCTTTTCTTGCTTCTGTGGAAGACGCTCTTGTAAAAGAGTCCAAACTGACCCTTACGGGTTTTGGCACCTTTGCGGTAGAAACCCGCAAAGCTCGTCAGGGGCGCAACCCGCGCACCGGCGATACGCTGACCATTCCCGCCTGCAAAATTCTCAAATTCCGTCCCGGCAAAATGCTCAAGGACTCCCTGAATTAAGCTTGAGCCGTTATGCCCTGGCATAGCGGCTTTTGATTTGCGCCAGCAGCCGCAAGGCTGTTGTCGACTGCTTTTGCCCAGCGCAAGGCAGAGAAGCGCTTCGCCAACGGTGCACCCGGTGCCCCCTGCAAGATACCTCTTTGCCTTGCCGCTGGGAATCAGCAATTTGAAAAGCTGCCACCTTTTGCGGAAAATATTCATTTTCCCGCACTTGAGGCTTGCCTTTTTCTAAAGTGCGGGCTAAAAGAGCAGTTCATATTTTGCGGGCCATGGTCTAGAGCCGTGCCCCACCGCCGAAGGGGGTGATTTTCTTGCCCGGAGTTTTTCTTAACGACGACGACTATAACTTCGATATCGCACTGCGCCGCTTTAAGAAGCAGGTAGAAAAGGCGGGCGTTCTTTCTGAAATGAAGAAGCGCCAGCACTACGAAAAGCCCAGCGTTATGCGTAAAAAGAAGAAGGCCGCCGCCCGGAAGCGGCTGATGAAAAAGATCAGGAAGATGAACATGGCCTAGGCAACAATGCCTTGCGCCGCTTTGCAGGGCATTGCCCGGTAAACGGCAGGCCGCGCGATGCAAAGCCATCGCTCCGTTCATTCGGCCAGTTATGCGGGAGGCCCCTCGGGCTTCCCGCGTTTTCTGCTTTTCTCCACCCTCCACCCCACCACCGCCATGACTGTCACCACCACGCTTTTTGAGCAGATCGACGTTGACTATATCAAAGCCTACAAAGCCAAGGACAGTGTGCGCCTTACCGTGCTGCGCCTTCTCAAGACGGCGGTGAAGAATCGCCTGGTGGAACTCAAGCGCCCCGGCGGCAGCCTTGCCGACGAAGAAATGCTTGATATCATCATCAAGGAAGGCAAGCAGCGGCAGGATTCCATCGACCAGTTCACGGCAGCAGGCCGCACCGATCTGGCCGACAAAGAAGCGGCGGAGCTTGTCATTCTCAAGGAATACCTGCCCAAGCCTCTTTCGCCAGAAGAACTTGCAGCCCTTATTGACGCCACCGTGGCCGAAGTGGGCGCAACTTCCCCCAAGGATATGGGCAAGGTCATTTCTGCCATCATGGCGGGCCACAAAGGCCGTGTAGACGGCAAGGCTCTTTCGGAAGCCGTCAAAAAACGCCTCCAGCCGTAGCTTCAGGCGCATTCCACCTGGGGAAAACCCCCGTTTCAGTGTCCCGTTTTGAGTTGGCATGCAATCTTGCGGGAGTCGCCTCGTTTTGGAGCAAACAGCCTTGAGCAGCTCACTTCCGCCCCTTGGGCGACTGCCCGAAAGCTCCGCAGCTACAGCTGCGTTTGCCGGGTAATTTTGCTGCTGCGCAAGGGCAGACTGCCCAACGGCTCACGATTTTTTTCCGCACCACGGGCAAGCGCCGTTTTTTGCGCGCAAACCCAATGCTTTAAGGCAGTTCACGCATGATTCACGCCCGCACGCTCAACGCCCTTGAATTTCACCGCATTGCAGACCACCTTTCGGAATTGTGCCTTTCCGGCGTTGGTCGGGAACGCGCCAGGGCCATTGCCCCCCTTGAAGATGCAGAGGCTGTAACGCTTGCCGCGCGCATCTATGAGGAAGCCGCCGACTGGGCCAGCCGCCCAGCCGCAGGCGGCGCTGTTTTCTGCGTCTGTTCCTTCCCCGATGTCAGCGGCATGCTGCGCGCTGCGGCCACCAGCCGCGCCCACGCCTTTCAGCCCGATGTAGATGCTTTCTGGGCGTTACGCGAGGTGCTGCGCCTTGCCAGGGACGCCCACGCTTCCATTGCCCAGCCAGAAGCCGCCACCCGCTGGCCGCATCTTATGGCCATGGCCGATGGCTCTCCTCTGCCGGTTCAGCTCACTGCGGCCCTTTTGCGCTGTATTTCTGACGACGGCCTGCTGCGTGATGAAAGCTCGCCCGAGCTGTACCGCCTGCGCGGCGAACTGCGCCGCCTGCACCAAAGCTGCATGCGCAAGGTCAAGGACTTTGCCCAGCAGTACAACATGCTGGCATACCTGCAAGACGAGTTCATGACCCTCTCGTCCGACCGTTACGTGCTGCCCCTCAAGGCCAACTTCAAGGGCCGCATGCAGGGCATCATCCACGACTGGTCGCAAACGGGCGAGACCTGCTACTTTGAGCCCATGTTTCTGGTGGAGATCAACAACCGCCTTCAGGAACTGAAGCGCGAAGAACGCGAAGAAGAACGCAAGGTTCTGGTCTATTTGCGCAGCCTGCTTGAAGCGGAGCTGCCCGGTGCGCGCGCAGCCCTTGAACTGCTGGCCCAACTTGATGTTTTGCAGGCCAAGCGCAGGCTTGCCGCCCTCTTTGACGGCCGCCCGCTGCCCCTCACCCCTGTGGCGGAGGGCATTCAGCTTCTTGATGCCCGCCACCCCCTGCTCATGCTCAACCGCGTGGCAGAATCAGGCAAGGACGGCTCCAAGGCCGCCGCCGCTGCCCACAGCAAGGTGCGACCTCTGGATATCGTGCTGCGCCCCGGCGAGCGCGCCCTGGTCATCACCGGCGGCAATGCGGGCGGCAAAACCGTATGCCTCAAGACGCTTGGCCTCATTGCGGCCATGACCCTGAGCGGCCTGCCCGTGCCTGTGGGCGCGGGTTCGCACCTGCCCTGGTTCAGCAGGCTGGATGCCTTTATCGGCGACGAGCAGAGCCTTGCGGACAATGTTTCTACCTTCACCGCCCAGATCGAGCACCTCGCCAAGGCCTGGAAGCACCTGGACGCCAGCAGCCTTGTGCTGCTTGACGAATTTGGCGCAGGCACCGACCCGGCCCAAGGCGCTGCCCTTGCGCAGGCCGTACTTGACGAATTGCTGGACAAACATACCTTTGTTCTGTCGGCAACGCATTTCCCCGCGCTCAAAAGCTATGCCCTCACGCGCGAAGGCGCACGGGCGGCCTCCATGCTCTTTGATCCCCAAAGCAAAAAGCCTTTGTTCCGGCTTGCTTACGATCAGGTCGGGGCCAGTCAGGCACTGGATGTGGCGCGCGAACACGGCCTTGCCGAAAGCATTGTGCGCAGGGCGGAGCATTACCTTTTGCAGGACGGGCAAGACGCCACGGCCCTGCTTGGCAGGCTCAACGATCTGGCCGCAAAGCGGGAGGAAGAACTGGCGGAACTCAAGCGCGAGCAGGATAAAACCCGCCGCCAGACGCAGGATCTGCGCGAAAAACTTGAGAAGGAGCGCCTCCGCCTGCACGATGAGGTTCGCGCCCAGGCTGGTGACCTCATGCGCGCATGGAAGGAAGGCCGCGCCACCCACAAGCAGGCGCTCAAGGAAATGTCGCGTCTGCGGGCCTCGCTGGCTCCCGCGCAGGATGAAACTGCGGATGGCGCGTCCGTGCTGCCCCAGCCCCAGACATTTGCGGCCGGGCAGGAAGTGTTGCACACCGTATTCAACAAGCGCGGCGTCATCACCGATGTGGACGAACGGCGCGGGCGGGTGCGGCTGGAAATGAACGGCGTGAACCTCTGGGCCGAAATGAAGGCCCTGCGTGTGCCAGGTCAGACAGCGCAAAGCCCGGCCAAAAGCTCCCTCAGGGGCGTTGTGGGCCGCACATCCGCCAGTGACGAGGCAGCATCCCTGCGCCTTGATATGCGCGGCATGCGCGCGGATGTGGCGCTGGCAGAGCTGGAACGCTTTATGGACAAGGCCTTGCTGGCAGGATTTTCAGAGGTGGAAGTGGTACACGGCAGGGGAACGGGCGCACTGCGCCGCCAGGTACATGATTTTTTGCGGAGTTTCCCCGCTGTGGGGCAGTTTGCCCTTGCGCCGGAAGACCGGGGCGGCGATGGCATGACCATAGTAACCTTTCGCTAATTACGGGCGTGTGACCCATGCAGTCCAAGGACGCAATCCGCGCCATTAAAGAGCGCCTGAATATCGTTGACGTGGTGCGCCGCTATGTTGAGCTCAAGCGCAACGGGCCGCGCTGGGTGGCACCCTGCCCATTCCATCAGGAAACCAAGCCGTCCTTTTCCGTCAACGAAGATCAGGGGCTTTTTTACTGTTTCGGCTGCCACGCCTCAGGCGATATTTTTGATTTTTACAGCCGCATCAACGGGCTGGAGTTTAAGGAAACGCTCGAACAGCTGGCTGCGGAAGCTGGCATTACCATTGACCGAGGCCCGCGCGATCCCCAGCGGGACGGGCAGGAACGCAAGCAGCGCTCTGCGCGGCAGCAGATGCTGCGCATGTACGAGCTCGCGGCAGGCCATTTTGCCTCGGCCCTGCAAAGTCCCGAGGCGGAAGAATGCAGGCGGTATATAGAAAAACGCGGTTTGAGCGATGAGATAGTGCAGCGCTTTGGTCTTGGCTGGGCCAGGCGCGAATGGCAGTCGCTGGCTGATGCCCTGCGCCGTGCGGGCTTTGATATGCGCATGGCCGCAGAGGCCGGCCTTGTGGGGCAGGCAAGCAGCGGGCGTCCCTACGACAGGTTTCGCGGGCGGCTCATTTTTCCCATCAAGAGTCTTTCCAACCAGATAATCGCCTTTGGCGGGCGCATTATCGCCGATGAGGAAGAAGCCAAGTATATCAACAGCGCCGACACGCCCCTCTACAAGAAGGGTGAGCACCTTTACGGGCTGGCGCAGGCGCGGCGCGGCATTGTGACCAAAGGCCGAGCCATGTTGACAGAAGGCTACATGGACGTGCTCACCCTGCACCAGTTCGGCTACGACAATGCCGTTGGCGTGCTTGGCACGGCTCTGACGCCAGAACAGATAAAACGCCTTTCGGGCTTTGCATCGCAAATGACCCTGCTGTTTGACGGCGACCGCGCCGGACGCAAGGCAGCCTTGCGCTCGTGCGAAATGCTGCTCACGCGCGGCCTTTCGTGCAATGTGGTGATCATGCCCGAAGGTGAAGACATAGACAGTTTGCTGCGCGGAGCTGGCCCCGAGGCCTTTGAGGCCTTGCAGGCACAGGCCCCGGATGGTCTGCGCTTTTGCGTGGACGTGCTCAAGGCCCTGGCCCCGCGCGAAACAGTGGAATGGGCGCGCAATTTTTTGCGCCAACTGGATATTCCAGAGCTGATCAGCCCCTACATTTCACGGCTGGCGGCTCATTTGCAGCTTTCGGAAGCCGACCTGCGCGAGGGCATTGCCGGGGCGCGGGGGCAACGCAAAGACGGCCAGCCACAGGGGGTCTCCGCCTCGCGGACGCGCCAGAACATACGCGACCGCGAAATAATGATGTTTGCCGTGCGGTATCCCCACCGACTGCGCGATATGCAGGAAATGGGGGCAGACCTTGCCTTGAGGTCTGAAATCGCCCGGAGGCTGTGGGACAAGATTGAAACCCACGGCCCGGAAGAAGTGTTCCATCAGCTTGACGAACGGGAAAAAAACTTCTGGTGCAAATGTCGCGGCCCGGAAGCCGCGCCATGCGACAGCGGCGAAAAAGAACTCGAATTATTGCGACAGTCGCTAGATCAATACTACGCCTCAGCTCAGGCCTCCTCCCTGTCCGCTGCCATGCGGGCCAATACAGGCATAGGTGACTTTGAAGCTGATTTGGATTATCTTCGCGCACTTAAGGAAACCTTGGAGAAAGGGCATGAGCAATCTTAAAGATATCCAGCAGATACAATCCCTTATTGCCAAAGGCAAGGGCGCGGGCTTTCTGACCTTTGAAGAGGTCAACAAGGCTCTGCCTGTTGAAATGAGCACGCCGGAGCAATTTGAGGAAATCATCGGCATCTTTGAACAGCTCGAAATCGTCATTGTGGATTCGGAAAAGGACGGAAAAAAGATTTCCGCCGCCGCCACCGAGACTGACGAAGATATTACCGAAGGTTCGCTGGATCTGACTGAAGACGAGGACACAGCGGACTATTCCTCGCGCAGCACCGACCCCGTGCGCATGTACCTGCGCGAAATGGGCGCAGTGCCCCTGCTCGACCGCGATGGCGAAGTTGTCATCGCCAAAAAGATCGAAATGGGTGAACAGGACGTGCTCTACGCCCTGGTTGAAGTGCCTGTGGCCGTTGAAGAACTCATCAATGTGGGCGAAGACCTGCGCCAGAACCGCGTCAAACTGAAGGACGTGGTCAAAACCATTGAAGAAGACGACCCCAGCGAAGACGAAATGAACCAGCGCACCCGCGTTATTCTGCTGCTGGACGAAATCAAGCAGACCTTCAAGAAAAAACGCAAGATTTACAAAAAGCTGGACGCATGCGCCTGCATGGATCGCCGCGTTACCGCCGTGCAGAAAGAAATCATCAGCTTCAAGGATGAAATCGTCACCCGCCTGCGCGACATCAAACTGGAAAAGACGCTCATTGACCGCATCATTGAAACGGTCGAGGACTACGTGCGCCAGATGCACAACTGCCAGCGCGACCTGTCGGCCTACATTCTTTCCACCGGGCGCACCCAGGCGGAAATTCAGGCCATGTTTGACGGCCTTGAAAAGCGCGAGGTCAACCCCAACGATGCGGCCCGCGACCTCAAGCTGAGCGTGGACGAGCTGTTTTCGTTCAAGGAAATGATCATCGGCAAGATCGAAATTCTCAGCCGCCTCCAGGAAAAGTGCTGCCATAACGTCACTGATCTTGAAGAAGTGCTGTGGCGCATCAAGCGCGGCAACACCGCCGCCATGCGCGCCAAGCAGGAGCTGATTCGCTCCAACCTGCGCCTGGTTGTTTCCATTGCCAAAAAGTACACCAACCGTGGCCTCCAGTTCCTTGACCTTATTCAGGAAGGCAACATCGGCCTGATGAAGGCCGTGGACAAGTTTGAATACCAACGCGGTTACAAGTTTTCGACCTACGCCACGTGGTGGATCCGTCAGGCCATTACCCGCGCCATCGCGGATCAGGCACGCACCATCCGTATTCCCGTGCACATGATCGAAACCATCAACAAGCTTATCCGCACCTCGCGTTACCTTGTGCAGGAACTGGGCCGCGACCCCACGCCCGAGGAAATCGCCGAGCGTATGGAATACCCGGTGGAAAAGGTCAAAAAAGTGCTCAAGATCGCCAAGGAGCCCATTTCGCTTGAGACGCCCATTGGCGATGAAGAAGATTCGAGCCTCGGCGACTTTATTGAAGACAAAAAGGCCGTTGCACCGGCTGAAGAAGTCATCAATACCAAGCTGTCCGAACAGCTGGCCGCCGTGCTGGCCGACCTTACCCCGCGTGAAGAACAGGTGCTGCGCAAGCGCTTTGGCATTGCAGAAAAGAGCGACCACACCCTTGAAGAAGTGGGCAAGCTCTTCAATGTCACCCGCGAACGCATCCGGCAGATCGAGGCCAAGGCCCTGCGCAAGCTCCGCCACCCCGTTCGCAGCCAGCCCCTGCGTTCCTACTACGAAAACTGATTCATTGCGCAAGCCCGGCGGGTTGACCTGCCGGGCTTGCACGGTCATTATCCCATTGACCCTTACGCCACTCTGACAGCAACGGACGAGCACCGCACCCATGCTGAGCCACATGCAACAGCTTTTCCGCTGGCCCCATTTTTCGGGCGGCAAAAATCATACTATAGCGCAAGCCTTTGCGCTTATTCTTCTGTGCCTGCTGGCACTGACAAGTGCTGCTGGCGCTGCGCCTGCGGCAGAATCCCTGCCCAATCCACAGGGCAAGGTCGCCAAATGTTTTGACGGCGACACGTTAAAGCTCACGGACAGGCGCACCGTACGCCTTGCAGGCATTGACGCCCCTGAAATGGACCGGGGCAAGCATAAACCCCAGTACTACGCCCGCGAAGCCTTTGACCAGCTTACCAAGCTGGCTCAGGGCAAGGATGTGCGCCTTGTGGCCGTGGATGCCAAGGGCAAGGATCATTACGGACGCGTGGTGGCCGATGTTATCCTGCCTGACGGGCATTCCCTGTCCGACACGATGGTTCGCAACGGCGCGGCCTTTGTGTACCCGCACAACGACCTCAATCCCCATTTTCAGGAAAGGCTGCGCAAGCTCCAGCACGAGGCCATTACCGCCCGGCGCGGCATGTGGGCGCAAGTGCTCACCCTGCCCGCCGCCAAAAAAACCTATCTTGGCAACCGCGAATCCATGCGCTTTTTCCCTACTGACTGCGCTGAAGTACAGCACATAAAGCCCCGCAACCGCGTGTTTTTCGGCACGCTCATGGATGCCTTTATGGCTGGCTACGCCCCGGCGCGTCCCTGCAACTTCTGGCCGCAAGTAAAATGAACACCACTTCTCCCCTGCTTGAGCAACAGGCTCTTGTCATATTTTCCGGCGGGCAGGATTCCGCCACTTGCCTCGCTTGGGCGCTCAGCCGATTCAAACAGGTGCTGACGCTGGGCTTTGACTACGGCCAGCGTCACTCTGTGGAGCTTGCCTGCCGCAAACGTGTACGCGAGGGCATTGCCGCCCTCAATCCGCAGTGGGCGCAACGCCTGGGGCCGGACACCCTGCTTGGTCTAGATATTTTCCGCCAGCTGGCAGATACGGCCCTGACCTCTGACGCGCCCATTGAAGAACACGGCGCAAACGGCCTGCCCAACACCTTTGTACCTGGCCGTAACCTCATATTTATTCTGCACGCCGCTGCATGGGCTTACGCCAAGGAAATCCGCCACATGGTGCTGGGCGTCTGCCAGAGCGATTACTCCGGCTATCCCGACTGCCGGGACGACAGCATCAAGTCCATGCAGGTTGCCATAAACAGCGGCATGGACGCCAGTTTTACGCTACACACGCCGCTCATGTGGCGCAGCAAAAAAGACGCCTGGATGCTGGCCCGCAGCCTTGGCGGCGATGCGCTGGTCAACCTGATTGTGGAAGAAAGCCACACCTGCTACATGGGCCAGCGCGGGCAGCGTTACCCCTGGGGTTATGGCTGCGGCGACTGCCCGGCCTGCCGTCTGCGCGCTGCGGGTTATACCGCCTATGCCGAGGCGCAGGCAGCCTGCGCGCAAAACCCGCTGGAGGATGAGGCCTGATGTCCAAAAAACTGCTCAGCGCGGCTCAGGGTGTGGAAGCAGCCTGTATTCTGTTTCAGCTCAACAGCAAGACTGCCGACATCATCAATATGGCCAGCGGCGCGCAGATGCCGGATGAATATCTGTCAGGCCCCGGTGCGGATATGTTCTGCGCGGAGTGGCGGGCCTTTGTGCATGCGGTGGTTACTGCCGCCATCATGCATCATGCGCCCAATACCGTATTTTTGGCCTATCTGCGCCAGACGGGCAATCTGCTGGCAGCCGCCAGCAATGATTTTGACGGCGGGGACGAAAAAGCGGTCAACGCTGCCCTCAACGCCTTTGTGGACGGCCCCTTTGCTGAATACATGCCCCTGCTCGCGCAGGAACAGCAGGTTCGCTGCCCGGAACTGTTCTGCCAGCGCCTTGCGGTGCAGGCCGCCAACCTGCGCGGTCAGGCCACCCCGCCGGACGACCACGCCAAGGCCCGCCTCGCTGCTGTTATGGCCCTGATTATCAGCGCCGTGTGGGACAAACTGGAACAGTACGACATTCAGCCAGACTAGACGCGTAGGGCGGAATACTTTGATTTTGATTCAAAAGTCATAGGGTGTAGCACCGCAAAATAATTTTCCGCCCAGGATACAAAAGCGCCGGGATTTTGATGCATCAAAATCCCGGCGCTTTCTTTTTTAGAACGACTTTTGACTTATTTCTTTCCCAAAAGTTCCAGCATTGCCTCGGCGATATTATTGGTGCGCAGGCCCACAAGCTCGCGCAGGCGCAACTGGCTGCCGTGCTCCACAAAGTGGTCGGGCAGGCCAAGGCGTTTGATGCGCTGGCCGCGCATAAGGCCACGGTCATTCCAGAATTCCAGCACTGCGGACGAAAAACCGCCAGCCAGCACGCCTTCTTCCACCATAAGGATACGATCAAAGTTCTGAGCGATTTCAACCAGTTGTTCTTCCGGCAAGGGTTTGATCCAGACAGGGTCAAACACAAAGGGTTTTACGCCTGTCTGACGCTCCACCATGGCCGCAGCTTCCAGCGCCGGATGCGCGCGGTTGCCCAGGGCTATCACTGCAAGGCCTTCGCCCTGTTGCAGCACTTCGCCCCTGCCGGGGGTCAGCAGGCGGGGCGCGCCGTCTGGGGCAACGCCAAAGGCGCTGCCACGCGGGTACCGCAGGGCACACGGGCCGGAATGGCACAGGGCTGTATGCAGGCAGTGCCGCAACAGATTTTCATCGCGTGGGGCCAGCATGGTAATGTTAGGAATATGCCGTAAATAGGCAATATCAAAGGCTCCGTGGTGGGTCGCGCCGTCCTCGCCCACAAGGCCCGCACGGTCTACGCAGAAGGTAACGGGCAGATTTTGCAGGCAGACATCGTGCACAACCTGATCGTACGAACGCTGCAAAAAGGTGGAATACACGGCCAGTGCGGGCCGATAGCCCTGGCTGGCAAGGCCCGCCGCAAAGGTCACGGCGTGCTGCTCGCAAATGCCCACATCCACAAAGCGGTCGGGGAAGCGAGCGCGGAACTTGTCCGTGCCGGTGCCTTCGGGCATGGCTGCCGTAATGGCGATAATCTTGTCGTTATGCTCGGCAAGCTCGGTCAGCGTATTGCTGAACACCGAGGTGAACGAGGGCAGCTTGGCTGTGGAAGCCACAGGTTGCCCGGTTTCGGGCGTGAACAGGCCGATGCCGTGGTACAGTGTGGGATTTTTCTCCGCTGGGCCGTAGCCCTTGCCCTTCTGGGTGCGCACGTGCAGCAGCACCGGGCCATCCTCAATGGCGGCAGCCATTTCCAGATGGCGGCGCAGGCTTGTGATGTCGTGCCCGTCCACCGGGCCGATGTAGTTGAAGCGAAAAGCCTCAAACAGCATACCCGGCGTAAAGAAGGACTTGAAGCTCCACTCGCCGCGCATGGCGTACACTGCCAGCTTCTGGCCGATGCGCGGGATGGAACGCAGGAAATTGAGCACTTCCTTACGGGTTTGCCGCACCCAGCGCTGCGACAGTGTGCGGCTCAAAAACAGCGAAAGCGCGCCCACATTGGGGGAAATGGACATTTCATTGTCGTTGAGCACCACAATAAGCCGCCGCCCCATGTGACCCGCGAGATTCAGCCCTTCAAAGGCCTCGCCCGCCGTCAGCGAGCCATCGCCGATGACAGCCAGCACGTGGTGCTTGAGACAGGAAAGATCACGGGCCAAAGCCATGCCCAGGGCCGCAGAAATGGACGTGGAAGAATGCCCCACGCCAAAATGGTCGTACGGGCTTTCTGCCATGCGCGGGAAGCCGGAAATGCCGCCAAATGACCGCAGGGTGTGAAAATCCTTGGCGCGCCCGGTCAGCAGCTTGTAGGCGTAGGCCTGATGCCCCACGTCCCAGATGAGCTTGTCGTGCTCCACATTAAAGGTCGCCAGCAGGGCCAGAGTCAACTCAACCACGCCCAGCGAGGGCGCAAGATGCCCGCCGTTGCGGGAGACGGTTTCAATGATGCGGCTGCGCACCTCGCCAGCCAGTTGGACAAGCTGTGCGTCAGAAAACTTGTTCAGTTGCGCCGGGCTGCTCACAGCGTCCAGCAATGCGCTCTCTGTGGTGTCCATTTAGGCCGCCCTCGTTACCGTGTAGTCGGCCAATGCGCGCAGAAAATCCGCTTCCTGCCCGTCAAACGGGGCCAGCGCGTCCTGCGCGGCCTGTGCTTGCGCGCGCGCCAGTTCACGGCTTTTTTCAAGCCCCAGCAGGGCGGGATAGGTGCTCTTGCCCTGTTCCTCGTCGCTGCCCGCAGGTTTGCCCAGAGTTTCAGTGTCGGAAACCACATCAAGGATGTCGTCCGCAATCTGAAAGGCCACGCCAAGCGCAGCGCCGTAGGCGGCAATTGCCTCGCGCGCGGGCGTTTCAGCCCCGGCAAGGATGGCCCCGCATACGCACGATGCCCGCAGCAGCGCCCCTGTTTTCATGGCGTGCACGGCGCGCATCTGCTCAAGCGTAATAGAAGACGCGCCCGTATAGATCATGTCCCATTCCTGCCCGCCCACCATGCCGGAAGACCCCGCCGCAAACGAAAGCTCGGCCACGGCGTCCAGCACACGGTCCGGGGATTCCGCAGTGCGGCACATGACCATGAAGGCGTCCGTCAGCAGACCATCGCCCGCCAGTATGGCCGTGGCTTCATCAAATGCCTTGTGATTCGAGGGCTTGCCCCGGCGCAGGTCATCGTTATCCATGGCGGGGAGGTCGTCATGGATGAGAGAATAGGTGTGGATCATCTCGATAGCGGCAGCAAAGGGCATGCTGCGCTGTGGCGAAAGCCCGCACAGGGCGGCAGTGCTCAGGCACAAAACAGGGCGCAAACGCTTGCCCCCGGCTTGCAGACTGTACAGCATGGAATCCTTGAGCCTTTGCGGCACATCACGGCCGTCAAGACAGGTGGCCAGATAGGCTTCCACATCCTTGCCCCGTGCGTGCAGCAGGGCCTTCATGTCAGCAACGCTCATCATCGCCTATTCCGCCTCCTCTTCTGCGTTCAGCCCGCTTGACGCCACAGGGCGTGACTCAAGGGGACGAGCCTGACCATCCTGCCAGATTTCAAGCTCATGCCGGGCTTTGTCGAGCTGCTCGCGGCAATAGCGCGAACACGCCGCTCCTTCCTTATACAGGGCCATGCCCTTTTCCAGAGGCAGGTCGCCGCTTTCAAGCGCCGCCACGATCTCCTGAAGCCGGGCCATCTTTTTTTCAAACGTATTGTCGGTCTTGGCGCTCATGGATTGTTTCCCCTGGCGTTCCCGGTTGTCAAAAAGGGCTGCGGGTCAACCGACTCGCCCTGAACCAGAAGCGAAAGATGCAGATGCGGCCCGGTAACACGGCCCGTGGCCCCTACCAGACCAATAACCTGCCCCTTGCGCACCCGATCGCCATTTTGCACCAGTATTTCAGAGAGGTGCAGATACGCGGTGAACACCCCTTCGCCGTGATTGATGTACACTACATTACCAGAGAAGTACAAATTCCCCGTAAGGCCCACCTGCCCGTCAGCGCAGGCAAGTACAGGCTGCCCCTGCGGGCCGCGCAGATCAAGGCCCTTGTGCACCCCGCGAGGCTGCCCGTTGAACACGCGCTTGAGGCCGTACAGGCTTGAAACATCGCCAGGCACAGGCCGCACAAAGGGCAGCACCCAGAAGCGTTCGGGCAGGCGTTGGGCCAGGGCCTGGCGCACCAACTCCCTGTCGGCCTTGATGCGCGCCATCTCCGCCGCCGGGGGATCAACATATTTTTTATCCACGTTCAGCTTCTGCACCGGACGGTCTTTGTCAAAAAAAACAATTTTGCGCGCTACAGCGTGGGCATCCTTGCCATTGCCCGTGAAGACGGCAAGATCGCGCGCGGATTCCTTTTCTTCCAGCGGCACGGGCAGCAGCATGACGGCCTGCCAGCGCGTTGCAGCACCCGCAGCGGTGTTGGCGCTCACCTGCTCCGCCCTGGCCTCGTAGGTCTTGCCCAGCCAGCTGAACGTAAAGGACTTTGCGGGCGCGTCGCTCACCGCCAGGGCGGGAAAAGCATCCCCTCTGGCTACGGATTCGGGCGCGTCAAGCGCAAGGGCTGATGTGGGGGATGGCGCAGCAAGAACGGCTGAAGGAACAAAAAGAAAAGCCCCCGCCAACAGAACCATGAGCATGCGCGTGAGCACAAACATCAGCTATTCCGTCCTTGTTTTTTGGCAACCGGCACCGCGCCTGTATCCGAGTCAGGCGCACAGTCAGTTGCAGCGTCTGGCGCAACATCTGGCAGCACATTGCTGACCACGGCAGCAAGGCTGCCATCCGCCAGCCGCACCGTGATGGCACTGCCCGCAGGGGCCGCCGTCACCGTGCGCAGCAGGCCGCCATCCGCACCACGCACAAGGGCATAGCCGCGCTTGAGGGGCGCGAGGGGATTGGCGGCTGCCAGAGCAAATTCGCATTTTTCCAGTTCCCGCCCTGTGCGGGCAAGCATTTCCTGCCCTGCCGACTGCAGGCGCTGCCGCACGGCATCATACCGCTGCTCCTGCGCGGCCAGCATGCGCGGCATGGCCGCAGCCAGACTGGCGGAAAGCGACTCGACCCTGCTGCCCAGCACATCCAGCCGCGAGAGGTTGAAGGTATTTTGCAGAGCGCGCTCAAGCCGGTCGCGCCGGGCCTCCGTGGTGTCGAGCCACTGGCGCGCGGCCCTGTGCAAGGAGCGGTGCAGGCCGTCAAGCTGCTCCGCAAGGCGGGCCTGATGCCGCATGGGCGAAAACCAGCGCAGGGCGTTTTCAAACTGGGCAAGGCTCTGCCCCGCTGTTTCCAGCCGCCGCCGCGCCGCGCGCGCAAGGGCGGCCTCCGCCTCGTCAACCTTTTGCATCAGCTCGGCCCGTGCGGGCCAGAGCAACTGGGCCGCATGCGAGGGCGTTGCCGCGCGCAGGTCTGCTGTCATGTCGGCAAGGGTAACATCCACCTCATGCCCAATGCCCGCAAGCACTGGCAGGCGCGACTCAAACACGGCCTCAGCCACGGCTTCTTCATTAAAAGCCCACAAATCTTCCAGCGAACCGCCGCCGCGCACCAGCACCACGGCCTGTGCCCAACCCTGCGCGTTGGCCTCGTGCAAGGCCCGCACAATTGAAGGCGCGGCTTCGGCACCTTGCACCAGAGCCGGAAACAGACGAATGCGCGCCCCGCTGCCCCGGCTGGCCGCAAGCTCCATAAAATCATGGAGAGCCGCGCCCGTTGGGGAAGTGATAAGGGCCACGCGCTGCGGATCGTACGGCAAGGGCCGTTTGCGCTCGTGGCTAAAGTAGCCCAGAGCCGCCAGCTTGCGCTTGCTGGCCTCAAAGGCCTGCGCAAGCAACCCCTCGCCTGCTGGCTGCACCAGCTCCACGGCAAGCTGATACTGCCCGCGCGGCGCATACAGGGTGATGCGCCCTGCGCAGAGCACATCCAGCCCGTTGCGCAAAAGTTCCAGCGGCGAAGGACGCGGCGCGTCAAAAACTTCGCCTGTCAGCGGATCAAAACCCTGGCTGTTCTGCCGCTGCATGTGCCTGAACCACACGCACTGCAACTGCGCATCGGCATCCTTGAGGGTAAAATAGACATGCCCCGAGCCGGGACGGGTAAGGTTCGTCACCTCGCCCCGCACCCAGACAAAGGGAAAACGTCCCTCAAGGGTTTTGCGCAGCTGTTCCGTGAGTTCACGGACAGACAGTATGGCTTCCTGCATGGTGCTCCGTGTGCGGCAGTATATCAGAAAACGTCGTTGAGATTTTGTTGCTGAAGGGGCGCTAAAAGCGCCCCTTCTACCAAAACCAGCAGCTCTCCCCCTGCTGCGTGCGTCATGTTCTGCATCACGCCCAATACAAAGGGGAAGGCTTGTTTTTCGTCAGTACAGCCCCTAGGCCTGCTGCTGCGCCCACCCCTCGCGAACCTTGGCAGCCCAGGCGGAAAAGGCTTCAGCCATGGCATCGGCGGGCAGTTCGCCCTTTTCGCCGCTGCGGCGATCCTTGCATTCCACAATGCCCTTGGCCAGGCCCTTGCCGCCCACCACAAGCTGCATGGGAATACCCAGCAAATCAGCATCCTTGAACTTGACGCCGGGGCGTTCGTCGCGGTCGTCCATGAGCACGTCCACGCCCATATCCTTGAGCATGGCGTAAATCTGCTCGACCTTGGCGTTGACTTCTTCATTGCGCGGGTCAAGGTTCAAAAGGATGCAGTCGTAAGGAGCCAGCGGCGGCGGGAACACAATGCCGTGCTCATCGTTGTTCTGCTCGATGGCTGCGGCGGCCACGCGGGAAACGCCGATGCCGTAGCAGCCCATGATCATGATCTGTTCCTTGCCGTTTTCGTCAAGGAAGGCGGCATGCATGGCATCGCTGTATTTGCGGCCAAGCATGAACACGTGGCCCACTTCAATGCCGCGCGTCAGCTCAATGCGGCCACCGCAGCGGGGGCATGTGTCTTCTGGCGTGATGGCTCGCAGGTCGGCCCAGGCGGTCACCGTGGCGTCGCGCTTGAGGTCAACATGCACAAGGTGGGCATCGCCAGCGTTGGCACCTACCACGTAATCTGTAGTGCCTTGCAGCTCGGCATCAGCGTAGACCGGAATTTCCAGCCCCACAGGCCCGGCAAAGCCCACCGGTGCCTTGGTGATCTGCTGCACGGTGGCGGCGTCGGCCATGACCACATCCTGCGCGTTGAGCAGGTTCTTGAGCTTGATGTCGTTCACTTCGCGGTCGCCGCGCACAAGCACGGCAACGGGCTTGCCGTCCACCTTGAAGAGCATGGTTTTGACAACGGAGGAGGCAGGCACGCCCAGCAGGGCCGCCACTTCTTCCACCGTGTGGGCATTGGGTGTGGCGACCTTTTCGGCCGGAGCGCAGGTCTCCGTGCAGGGCTTGCCTTTCCAGACCACCTCGGCGCGCTCCACGTTGGCCGCGTAATCGCAGTGATGACAAAAGGCGATGGTATCTTCGCCCGTTTCAGCCAGCACCATGAATTCGTGTGAGAAGTTGCCGCCGATGGAGCCGGAGTCGGCCTCAACTGGGCGGAACTTAAGGCCAAGGCGCTGGAAAATACGCTTGTAGGCCGCGTGGCAGGCCCAGTAATTCTGCTGTGCGCCTTCTTCCGTGGCGTCAAAGGAATAGCCGTCCTTCATGATAAATTCGCGCCCGCGCATGAGGCCAAAACGGGGGCGGATTTCATCGCGGAACTTGGTCTGAATCTGGTACAGACGCACAGGAAGCTGACGGTAGGAGCGCACTTCGCCGCGCACGAGGTCGGTGATGACTTCTTCATGCGTGGGGCCAAGGCAGTATTCGCGCTCGTTGCGATCCTTGAAGCGCAGCAGTTCCTTGCCGTAATGCTCCCAGCGGCCCGATTCTTTCCACAGGTCGGCGGGCTGCACCATGGGCATGAGCAGTTCTTCAAAGTAGGCGGCGGCCATTTCTTCGCGCACGACGCGGCTTATTTTTTCAATCACCTTCAGGCCCAGCGGCAGATAGGTGTACATGCCCGAGGTAAGCCTGCGCACCATACCGGCGCGCAGCAAAAGCTTGTGGCTGATTACCTCGGCATCCGCCGGAGATTCCTTGAGGGTGGGAATATAGCAGTTGCTGAAACGCATTACTGTGATTCCTTTTCGTTGAGCAGTTGTTGCAGTTCTTCCATAAAAGCCGCCAGCAGGGCCTCCTGCCCTTTGACCGAGCGGATGACCTCGCCCTTGCGAAATATGATGCCCTTGTCGCGCCCGCCCGCAACGCCCAGATCGGCCTCGCGGGCCTCGCCCGGCCCGTTGACCACGCAGCCCATGACCGCCACCTTGATGTCGGCCTTGGAGGTGGCTAAGCGGTCTTCCACCGCACGGGCCAGCGAAAACAGGTCAATCTCCGTGCGCCCGCATGTGGGGCACGAGATTATTTCCGGCCCGCGCGAGCGCAGGCCAAGGGCGCGCAATATTTCCCACGCCACGGTTACTTCTTCCACCGGGTCGGCGGTGAGCGAAACGCGCAGGGTGTCGCCAATGCCCTCGTGCAGCAGAATACCAAGCCCCACGGCAGATTTTACCGTGCCGCGCATGAGGCCCCCGGCCTCGGTAACGCCGATGTGCAGGGGGTAGTCGCAAGCTTCGGCAAGCTTGCGGTAGGAGGCAATGGTATCAAGCACAGAGGAGGACTTGAGCGAAATTTTGGTATTGTAAAAGCCGCGCGCCTCAAGCATGCGCACATGGGTGAGAGCACTTTCCACCAGCGCCTCGGGGCAGGGGCCGCCGTACTGCTGGAGCAGGCGCTTTTCCACCGAGCCGGAGTTTACCCCCACGCGAATGACCGCCCCGTGGGCCTTGGCGGCATCCACCACGCGGTCCACGTGCTCCTTGGGGCCGATATTGCCGGGGTTGATGCGCAGGCCTTCAAGCCCGGCCTCCAGCGAGGCCACGGCAAGGCGGTAATCAAAATGTATGTCCGCTATGAGCGGCAGGCGCGTACCCGCGCGGATGGCGGGCAGGGCCGCAACGGCAGCCTCGTCCGGCACAGCGACGCGCACGGCCTCGCAGCCGCGCGCCTCAAGCCGCGCAATCTGCGCAAGCGTTGCCTCGGCATCGCGGGTGTCTGTATTGGTCATGCTCTGCACCATAACAGGCGCACCGCCGCCAATGGAAAGCCCGCCCAGACGGATGGCGCGGGTTGTGTGCTTTTGCATGCTTCCCTCACAAAAACAAGTGGAGCCACGGCCAAAAGCCACGGCACTCCGTAAACGAGTCTTCTATGCTATTTCCCCCTGCAAGCCAAGTGCGCGCAGCACGGGCCTCGCTGCGGCCTTTGCGGCAAGCCTTGCCGCATGCATGGAGTTTCTGTGCCGCATAAAACCCCATTTGGACAGCGTGGCAGTAAGCGACCGTGGGGCAAACACGATGTATGGAACGTGTCTTGCAAAGTTCTGAAAAAAGGCCTCAGGCTGACGTTTTTTCCGTCAGCACTCAAGTTGACGGCCATTGTGACGATAAGACTATGGTAAGAGCAGTTCTGCTGGGCTGTGGGCAATAGCCCCTGGCAAGCGAGGAATTATCCCGCCTGGGATCTATCGGGATCACGGCGCGAGGAGCTGCATCAGAGCAATTTCACTCGGGGTTTGTATGCATATAATGCCGCGTCTTCTTATGCTTTGCACACTTTTGCTGCCGCTCTTTTCCGGCTGTAGCAAAAGCGGGCCTTCCGCGCTTTCGCCCGGCTATACGGACGCCGTGGAGCTGAAGCTCAAAAGCCGCGAACTGGCCGAGCAGATGCTTGCCACCATGCCCAACGACGCCATTCAGGGCTTTGTGGCCATGCCCACGGCCTTTGTGAACCAGAACAACACCTCGCAAAGCTCGCCCATGGGCCGGCTCATGGCTGAATCTCTGTTTTATGAATTCAACCAGCGGGGCTTTCCCACGCGCGAATACAGGCTGAACGGGGCCATCAACGTGCAGGGCGGGCGTGATGACCTTGCACTTGCCGCCAACCAGATGGTTTCAACCACCGGACAAAAATGGGCCGCCCTTGTTGTGGGCACCTATTATGTGGACAAGGACGCAACCTTTATCAACGCCCGGCTGGTGCGCGCCAGCGATGGCCTTGTGATGCGTACGGGCCAGCTTGTGCTGGTGAACACGCCCATTGTGACGCGCATGGCCGAGGCCGACGCGCCTCCGCCAGTAAAGGCCACAGCCAGCAGCGCCCCAGCCAAACCGGCCCCAACTTCGCTCTATACGCCTGCCAGCAGCATCAGCAGCGGCACGCTTGTAATCAAACAAGGCCGGTAAGCCGGAATTGCCATGAAAAAAACGTTGAACAACATCTGCGCACTTTGCCTTATGGCCGCATGCGCCCTGCCCCTTGCGGCACTGCCAGCCAGCGCGCTGGCCGACAGCATGTCGTCTTACAACGGACAGGCCAATGATGCCCAGGCAAAGCGCGAGGCAAAGGAACGGGCCAACTATCTTTCTGATGCCAACGAGCACAGCATGGTCTATCTTGGTCAGGCCCGTCAGTTCCGCGAACAGGGACGCTATGAGCTTGCGCGGCAGCGCTATCTTCAGGCTCTTTCCATCTGTGCCGACGACCAGACCCTTTATGTCATAAAAAGGGAGCTGAACGGCGTTGAACTGCTTTTGCGCACCATGCGCTAAGGATCACCATGAACCGCTTCTTCGTTACCATTCTTGTGCTTGCGGCCCTGCTTTTTCCGCTCACGGCGGCGGCAGCCGGAAACGTGCCCACTGCTGCCGTGAGCATTGCCAAGCAGCTTGACGAACAGATCATGATGCGCTTTTCGGGCGACAGTCAGGACATGAGCCGTAAAGACCGCGAATCCTTGGCCCGCGCCCGCATCATGATCATGGGCACCACCCCGGTCAACATCAACAACCTTGATGAAGCATCCCCGCTGGCGCGCCAGATGACGGAAGAAATCTCCCGCTGGCTCATCAATGCGGGCTACCGCTTTCAGGAACTGCGCAAGGGGCGCGATATCCGCTTTGACAAGCTCAAGGGCGAATTTATCCTGACGCGCGATGTGCGCCAGCTTGCCAGCCCCAGCGGCACCAGTCAGGCGATACTGGCGGGCACCTATGTGACCACCAGCGATCAGGTGCGCTTCAGCATCCGGCTTATCCACACCTCAAGCAATGAGGTACTGGCCATGGGCACGGCCACTGTGCCCATTACAGACGACCTGCGGCCCCTCGTGCGCGAACCCCGCCCCGGCGACGGGCTTGCACCCTCCGTGAGCACACGGCTTCAGTAGCGTCCTTGCCTCATACGCGCTTTGCGTCTATAACATGCCCGCGCCTGTCTGTTTGACGGCGCGGGTTGCCTTTGTGGCAGCCGCTGTTTTCAAAAATTCCGTTTTGCCCGCCGGGGCAATTGCGTAAACGATCCGTGAACCCGGGCCGCTGATTTTGCTGGCGGCCAATCCCGCGCGGGCACGCCGCCCACTGCGGGCTATACGCCTTTTTGCGCGCAGCAAGGAGACAACATGTCGCTCAGTATTGGTATTGTGGGCCTGCCCAACGTTGGCAAATCCACCCTTTTCAACGCCCTGACCAAGGCCCAGAATGCCCAGGCCGCCAACTACCCTTTCTGCACCATCGAACCCAACAAAGCCACGGTGGCGGTGCCGGACAAACGGGTGGATGCCCTGACCGCCAAGGCCAAGCCCAAGAAGACCATCTACGCCAGCGTGGATTTTATCGACATTGCAGGTCTGGTGCGCGGCGCAAGCAAGGGTGAAGGGCTGGGCAACCAGTTTTTGGGCAACATTCGCGAATGCGCGGCCATTGTGCATGTGGTGCGCTGCTTTGAGGATGAAAATATCACCCACGTGGACGGCGGCGTTGATCCCCTGCGCGATGTGGACACCATTGAAACCGAACTGCTGCTGGCCGACCTGCAAAGCGTTGAAAAACGCCTGGACAAGCTGCAAAAGCTTGCCAAGTTTGACAAAAACGCCAAGGCGTCTGCAGAAATCATGCAGACCCTGCTGGCTCAGCTTAACGACGGCAAGCCCGCGCGGGGATTTGACCTGCCTGATAACGAAAGCTTCCTGACCACATGGCGCGAACTTGGCCTGCTCACGGCCAAGCCCGTTATTTATTGCGCCAATGTGGATGAAGCCGCCGTTGCCGAAGGCAATGAATTTTCCGCAAAGCTTGAAGCCTTTGCCAAGGAACGCCAGTCGGGCTTTGCGCGCATTTGCGCCAAGCTTGAGGAAGAACTGCAAGGCCTGCCCGATGAGGAACAGGCGGAACTGCTCTCCTCCTACGGCATTGATGAAAGCGGCCTTGTGCGCATCATCCACACCGGCTACGCTACCCTTGGCCTGTACAGCTACTTTACAGCCGGGCCGGACGAAGTCCGCGCCTGGACCATCCACAAGGGCTGGAAGGCCCCGCAGGCCGCTGGCGTTATCCATACCGACTTTGAACGGGGCTTTATCCGGGCCGAAGTTATTTCCTACGCCGACTACATGAGCCACGAAAGCGAAGCCGCTTGCCGCGCCGACGGAGTCTTGCGCGTGGAAGGCAAGGAATACGTGGTTAACGACGGCGATGTCATGCACTTCCTGTTTAACGTGTAGGGGCTGTTTCTAAATAATTCTTTTGGCCGATCACTGCGTCATCCAGCATTTTTTACTCCAGTCATGGACAGAAAGCGCTGCTGTCTTTATCCGTAGCTTCCTTCGTCGCAACGGCAAAAGCGAGTCCACTCCTGTCGTAAAAAACACTGTTTTCCTTGTCCTCGGCGCAAAATCTTTTATTTAGAAACAGCCCCTAGAGCAGATTAACTTTGAAATACTTCTCATTTCAAAGTGCTCATTATATAAGGCCAAAAGGCTCTGTTCCTGTGGAACAGAGCCTTTTTTATGACAACAGCCGCCCGGAGCTGACGCTCCGGGCGGCTGTATTGTCTCATGGTCTGGGGGCTGTTCCTAGTTGGCGCGGCGGCCAATGCAGAAGTACGCAAACCCACGCTGCGCCATGAAGTTGGGCGAGTACAGGTTGCGGCCGTCAAACAACAGGGGGGCGGTCAGCAGGCCCTTGATCTTGTCGAAATCGGGGTTGCGGAACTGGTTCCACTCCGTAACCACCAGCAGGCCCTGAGCGCCTTCGCATGCGCCGTACTGGCTGTCCACAATTTCAACCAGCTTATTATCTTTGAAGATTTCGCGGGCATTATCGGCGGCAACCGGGTCAAAGGCGCGAACCTTCATGCCGGCGGCGGTAAGCTCGTTGACAATACTGATTGCAGCGGCTTCGCGCATGTCATCGGTATTGGCCTTGAAAGCCAGCCCCCACAGCGCAAGGGTTTTGCCCTTCACGCCGCCCTGCGGAGCAAAATATTCCATGATGCGGCCAGCCATGTGCTTTTTCTGCCGGGCGTTGACGTCTTCCACAGCGTTGAGCAGCTTGGGTTCCACGCCAGCCTTTTCAGCGGTGTGGATGAGCGCCTTTACGTCCTTGGGGAAGCACGAACCGCCGTACCCCACGCCGGGGTAGATGAACTGGTAGCCAATGCGGGTGTCGGAGCCGATGCCGGTGCGCACGTCGCGCACGTCCGCGCCCACTTTTTCGCAAATGGTGGCGATTTCGTTGATAAAGGAAATCTTGGTGGCAAGCATGCAGTTGGCCGCGTACTTGGTCATTTCTGCGCTGCGCACGCCCATGACGATGATCTTGTCGCGGGTGCGGGCAAAGGGCGAATACAGTTCGCGCATCAGCGAAGCAGCACGGTCGGAATCCGTACCAAGCACAACGCGGTCGGGCTTCATGAAGTCGGAGATGGCGTCGCCTTCCTTGAGGAACTCAGGGTTGGAAACCACGTCCACCTTGTAGGACACGCCGCGCGCGGCAAGCTCTTTTTCCACGAGCGCGCGCACTTCGTCAGCGGTACCCACGGGAACCGTGGATTTGTCCACAACCACGAGGTCGTTCTGCATGTGGCGGCCAATTTCGCCAGCCACCTGACGCACATAGCTCAGATCGCACGAGCCGTCGGGCTGGGGCGGGGTGCCAACGCAGATAAAGGCGCAGTCGGCATCCGCAATGCCATCTTCAAGACGGGTAGTAAACTTGAGGCGGCCATCAGTACGGCTGTGGCGAACCATGGGTTCAAGACCGGGTTCAAAAATATGCACGGAACCGGCATTGAGCTTTTCCACCACAGCCGGGTTAACATCCACGCAGGTCACGGTATTACCCATTTCAGCAAAGCACGCGGCGCTGACCAAGCCAACATAGCCGGTCCCGATAATGCACAACTTCATACAAAATTTCTCCGTACGTTCCCACAGCCAGCGCGCTTGACGTTACAGCGGGGAACGGGTCAGAATAGTTTAGGTTGAAAGGCAACCAATACGCTAATTTTTTTTAATGGGCAACAGCCCTATTTGCAGTACATTTTGCCCGTACTGCATATGGTGGATAACTGATGATCATAGGCATTGGGACAGACATTACGGAACTGGCACGTATCAAGGCAAGTTACGACAGGTTTGGGGAGCGCTTTTTGCAAAAGATCCTTACCCCAGATGAGCTGAAACTCATGCCGGAAAGCCCCATTGCCTACATTTCCGGTCGGTTTGCCGCCAAAGAGGCAGCGGTCAAGGCGCTCGGCACTGGCTTTAACGAGGGAATTGGCCCTCACCATATTGAGGTGCTGCGCGGCCCTGCGGGGCAACCCCAACTCCATTTGCACGGCCCTGCACTTGTGCGGGCTGAAGCTCTGGGCATGCGCGCCGCCCACATTTCCATAAGTCATGACCGCAACGCCGCCGTGGCGGTTGTGGTGCTGGAGGGATAACATGCCCACCTCATTTGACGATCTGCTCCCTCCCCTTCCCCTGCCTGCTGAAATGCGCCAATGGGATGCGGAAGCCATAGCCCTTGGCCTGCCCGAAGAACTGCTGATGGAAAATGCCGCCAGAGCGGCCTTTGACGTTCTGCGTGAATACCAGCCACGTCTGGCGGGTCTGCGCGTCTGGCTGCTTATGGGCAGCGGCAACAACGGCGGCGATGCCGCATGCCTTGCGCGGCATTTACTGGACGTGGGCGCGGAACCGCTGGTGCTGCACACGCGGCCCCTTGCCTCCTGCAAGGGAGCCTGCGGTAAACATGTGCGCATTGCCAGAGCCGCAGGCGTTGCCTTTGAACGCTGCCGCCCGGCGGTCTTCCGAAGAGCGGAGCTCCCCCATATTTTTGTGGACGGCCTGCTGGGTACAGGCTTCAGTGGTCAACTGCGACCAGATGCGCTGGAGCTTGTGCGCTCGGTCAATACGCTGCAAAACCGTGCCTTTGTGCTGGCGCTCGACATTCCCTCGGGGCTTGACGGACGCACCGGGCAGCCCATGCCGGAGGCTGTGCGCGCCACAGCCACAGTCAGCTTTGCGGCTGCCAAGCCGGGGCTGGCCTTGCCCGAGGCGCGCCCCTGGACGGGCGCACTGCACGTGCGCAGCATTGGCATTCCCCTTGCCGCCCGGCGCAAGGCCCCCTGCTCTTTTTACGTGGCTGACGGGCATTGCCTCGCCCCACTTGCGGCGATTCAGCCCGGTGGCTTCAAAAACTCCTACGGGCATGTGCTGGTGATTGGTGGCGCGCCCGGTCTTGGCGGAGCAGCGCATCTTGCCGCCCGTGCGGCCCTGCGCGCAGGCGCAGGCCTTGTAACCGCCGCCGCGCCCGGTGCTGGCATTGCGGATATCAAGAACGGCTGGCCCGAAATAATGACCCTGCCGCTGGGCGAGAGCGAACGCCAGTGGCCCGCCAGCCTGCCGCAAAACTTTTTGGAACTGGCCCAACGCTGCGCCGCCCTTGTGGTCGGCCCCGGCATGGGCCGGGGGCAGGACGCTGCGGCCTTTGTTGGATCTCTTTTGGCACTGGACCACAGACCGCCAACAGTATTTGACGCCGATGCCCTGATGCTGCTGGCCGGGCGGCAAGACCTGCTCGAGCACATAACCGCAGATGATATTCTGACGCCCCACCCCGGCGAAGCGGCAACCCTGCTCGGCTGTTCCGCAGCGGATGTTCAGGCCGACCGGCAAGGCGCGCTTGAGCGCCTGCGCGGCCTCTGCCGTGGCGTGATTATTCTTAAAGGAGCGGCAAGCCTCATAGGGCAGGCTGACGCCCCAACCCTGCTCTGCCCCTACGATGTGCCGCAGCTTGCGGTGGGCGGCTCCGGCGATGTGCTGGCGGGCTGCGCTGGCGGGCTGCTTGCCAGAATGTTGCCAGGTATGCAGACCGCAATAGAGCAAGCGCAAGTACACAACAATACCGCAAATCAGCCCTTAACCCCATCCCACATGCTGGCCGGGCAGGCAGCGGCCCTGCACGCCCTCGCGGGCAAAAACCTTGCCGAACAATGGCCCCTCAGGGGCAATACGCCTTCGGCAGTGGCGGATGCATTGCCGCAAACCCTCTCTGCCTGCATGGCAGCCTGCGAATCAAAGGACGACATTCTGCCATGGCCCAGATAATCCTGCGCAATCTTTCTGATACCGACCGCCTTGGACACATGCTTGCCGAGGCTGTCGCCACCTGCGGCATTGCGGCATTGTTGCTGCGCGGCCCGCTTGGCAGCGGCAAAACCACGCTCACACGCGCCCTTGTGGAAGCCATGCCCGGCGGGGATCAGGCCGAGGTGGGCAGCCCCTCGTTCACGCTCTGCAACTACTACCCCACCAAGCCGCCTATTATACACAGCGATCTGTACCGCAGCCCCGGCAGCCTGCCCGATGAAATTGCCGAAGGTCTGGACGATCCGCAAATCCTGTCTGTGCTGGAATGGTCGGAATACCTGCCCGAGGCGGAAATGCCGCAAGATTATCTGGACATCTCGTTGCAACCGTGCGAAGAAGGTCGCCTACTGACGCTGCAAGCTCATGGCCCTATTGCTGCTGAGCTTTTGCGCCACCTGCGCCGAAATTGGCCTGTGGACAGTCCTGACCACGGGTAACCAGTTCCGGGGTGGGCTGACCTGTTGTACCCATCAAGGATTGAGGACAATGGATACAGGCATGAAAATTTTGGTCCAGAAATTTGGCGGCACTTCCGTTGCCAAGCTGGAGTGCATGAAGCAGGTACGCGAGAAAGTGCTGGGAGGCCTTGCCAAGGGGTATAAGGTCATTGCGGTGCTTTCGGCGCGGGCTGGCGACACCAACAAGCTGCTTGCCCTTGCTGATGAATGGTCTTCCACGCCTGACCGCGCGGAAGTTGATTCTCTCGTTTCCACTGGCGAACAGGTTTCCATCAGCCTGTTCACCATGCTGCTCAAAGATGCGGGCATTCGCGCCCGCTCGCTGCTCGGCTGGCAGATTCCCATCACCACGGACAACGATTTTGGACGTGCGCGCATTCGCTCCATCGACAGCAATTCCCTGCGCAAATACCTCAACGACTACGATGTGCTTGTGGTCGCCGGGTTCCAGGGTTGCACCGAAGATGGCCGCATCACCACGCTCGGGCGCGGCGGTTCGGACACCTCGGCGGTGGCGCTGGCCGCCTCCCTCGGCTCTGTGGAATGCGACATTTACACCGACGTTGACGGCGTTTACACCACCGACCCCAACATTTGCTCCACGGCCCGTAAAATGGACCGCGTCGCCTATGAGGAAATGCTTGAAATGGCAAGCATGGGGGCCAAGGTGCTGCATATCCGCTCGGTAGAATTTGCCAAAAAATATAAGGTTCCCGTGCGCGTGCGCTCTACGTTCAGCGATGATCCAGGCACGCTTGTCACTCAGGAGGACTCCACCATGGAAGCCGTACTCGTTTCCGGCATTGCATATGACAAAGATCAGGCCCGCGTGACCCTGCGCGACCTTCCCGACGTGCCCGGTACGGCTGCGGCGGTGTTTGGCCCTCTCTCCGAAAAGGGCATTCTGGTCGACATGATCGTGCAGAACACCAGCCAGGACGGCCACACCGACATGACCTTCACCATCTCGCGCAAGGATCTCAAGCAGACCTTGCAGATGATGGAAGAAGTGGCCCAGAAGACCGGCGCGCGCGAAGTGCTGCACGATGTGAGCGTTGCCAAGGTTTCCGCCATCGGCGTGGGCATGCGCAACCATTCCGGAGTTGCCGCGCGGGCATTTGCCGCGCTGACTCAGGAAGGCATCAATATCCTCATGATCAGCACCTCTGAAATCAAGATCACCATCCTGATTCAGGAAAAGTACGTTGAGCTTGCCGTGCGTATTCTGCACGACACCTTCGGGCTGGACTGGGATCTGGGCTAAACGCCCGCAGACAAGTTTGCTGACATATTGAACAAAAAAACTCCCCGCTTCGGGGAGTTTTTTTGTTATCGTTTATTATCCAAGGCCGATGCCGACCATGGCAACAATCAGGTAAGGAGCAGTTGCCGCAGCGCGGGAACATCCTCACACAACTTGTCCGCCCCGGCTTCTTCAAGCTCGCCGCGCGAGCCGTATCCATAGAGTACGCCCACGCCGTCCATACCTACGGCATGCGCCCCCAGGATGTCATATTTTCGGTCGCCCACCATCAGGCATTGCGCCATATCCGCAACACCGCACAGGCCGCAGGCATGCCGCAGCACGGACGTTTTGCTGTTGCGCGGGCCGGTCAGCTCCGCGCCCGCCACATGGTCAAACAGGCCGGCAATGCCAAAATGCTCCAGAATACGCTGGGCAAAGGGTTCCGGCTTTGACGTTGCCAGCGAAAGCACCCGGCCCTCGCGCCGCAGATCGGCCAGCATGTCTGCCACGCCGTCGTAAAGCGCATTTTCAAATATGCCCGTGACTGAATAATATTCACGGTATTTCTGCACGGCCAGTTCAGCCTTGGCTGTGTCGCCCCCAAACAGCTTGCCGAACGAATCCTTCAGCGGGGGGCCGATAAAATACAGCAGTTCATCGTCAGCCCGGGCAACATCAAAATACTTCAGGGCATGCTGCACAGAGCGGATGATACCGATCTTGGAGTCTGTCACCGTGCCGTCAAGATCAAAAAAAAGGTATTGCTTCACGAAGGGGATTCCTTGCTTCGGGTTTCAGACGAAGGACTACTCGCCGTTAAAGGGCGTATGCCGCCCGGTGCCGTCAACACCAAACTTGCTGTCCAGCGCCTTGTTGTCGCCCGGCGAGGTAAAGTAGCCGTTCATGGTGCGTTGCGGGACGCCCATGCCAAGCAGGGTACTCACAGAAACGAAATTGTAGCCTCTGCGGCGCAGTTCCGCCACAGTCTCGCGCAACAATTGCGCCGAGCCCTTGGGCACGAGATTGGCGTGGAACAGCAAAATGGAGCCCGGTTTGGCCTGCGAGGCAACCAGATGGGCCTCGCGCCGCGCATGTTCGATATTGGTATTGTCTGCGCCGGATTCCGCCACCACATCCCACTGCACAACCTGCATGCCCAGCTTTGCCAGCGCCTGCAAAGACTCGTCGCTGCAACGCCCGTAGGGCAAACGAAACAGTGTGGGTACAGGCTGAATGACCGGTTCCGGGCGACCCTGCGCCCTGGCATCGCGCAAGGCCTCCTCGCGCAGCAGCTCATACTGCGCCTGCGTCCACAAAACCTGGGCGCGCAGGCCTGCCGGAGAAAGCAGGGCAAAATTGCCGTGCGACCACGCATGGTTGGCTATTTCAAACTGCGGCTCGGTCATAATTTGCAGCACACGTCGGGAATGGGTACGCATCCACTTGCCGCCCATAAAGAGCGTGGCCGGGATATGCTCGGCCCGCAAAAAGCCCAGAATATCCATATCGCAGCCGGTGGTGACGGTGTCCAGCTCGCAAAGATCAAAGGTAAGGGCAACCACCTTGTCCCCGCCTGCCAGCGCTACCCGCCGGATGGTACCCACCGCATCGGGCCCGAGCGGAGGAAGCACCACGGCAGGCTCGCGTTTGACGGGCGGGGTTGCATCGTTGCGCAAAGCCTTGCGGGCATCCTGCGCATCGGGCGCCCATGAGGGGGACGAAGCAGCAGACACCGCATCAGCCGCAACAGAGGCAGTGCATATGCCCGCAAAAAAAAAGATAACGCCTGCCGAAAGAGCAACAATAAGCCGCAACCGCAAAACCGGGCTGACTGAGCTGAACATAGAGGGAAACTCCTGCGCCGCGCTACGGCGTCAAACAGCAACTTTTGGGAACAATAGCCCACGGATTAGTGCGTTGTACACACAGTGAAGCCTTTTTCTGCCAAGCAGGTCTATATCCTTTACACAATCGGCGTACAAGCGTGGGGAGTGGCATCTATACCCACCTGTAATCACAAGAATTAATTCCCCAGCAAATTGCGTGTTGAATTTATTTTTCAAATATCGCATAATTTCAAAATCTATTTGCGGCGGCGTGTTGGCCTTACGTGGGCATTACTGCGGGGTTTGCTATCTGCGAAGATCAAGGCAAAAACTTATATCCAGGCGATCAAGACCACATGTCCCACATCAAAATACCCGTTTCAACCCTACGTCCGGGGATGTATATTGTTGACCCCGGAATATCATGGCTGAAAGCCCCCCTGCTGTATATGCAGGAGGGAATTTTGGCGTCGGACGATGAGATCAACGGCATAATCCTTCAGGGATTTGCCGAAGCATACTACGACCCGGAACGGTCACGCGACGAAAATTCCGCAGCTCCCCAGCCAAACACCCCGCTTGCCATAGAACTACAGACCGCCAACAGAATTTATGAAGACGCCTACGAGAACGTAAAAAACTTTCTCGAAACCGCCAGAGGCGGCGCGCTTGATCTTACCTTTGCGCGCCCGCTGGTGGGCGACATCATCAAAAGCCTTTCGCGCAATGTTGACGCTCTGGTGACGCTTTCCCTGCTCAAAAAAACAGACGAATACACCTACGCCCACAGCGTTAACGTGACCATTTTTGCCGTTGCCTTTGCCAATTTTCTGGGTATGCCCGATGACCGCCTGCACAACGTGGGGCTGGCCGGGCTGCTGCACGATTACGGCAAGGCGCTGATTCCCAATGAAATTCTCACCGCGCCCCGCTCCCTGACGTTTCAGGAATTTGAGGTCATGCGGTCGCACGTGCTGCTTGGCGTTGAAAAAATCAAGCAGTTTTCAAGCGTTGAGCAAGAAGCCATTGAAGGCATTGCGCAGCACCATGAAAAGCACAATGGTACGGGCTATCCCAATCGGCTATCCGGCAAGCAGATTGGCGTTTTTGGTCGTATTCTTTCGCTCAGCGATGTGTATGACGCGCTTTCGTCCAGGCGTGCCTACAAGGGCGCACTCGCCCCCAACAAGGCGCTGGGCATGATGTATAAAATGCGCGGTCAGGCCTGGGCCCCCGGCTATGTGGAACGCTTTATCAAGATGGTGGGCATTTTCCCCGTGGGTACTGCAGTGGAGCTTTCAAACGAACACCAGGGCATTGTATGCCGCTCCAACCCCAATTTTCCCGCGCAGCCCTGCGTTCTTGTGGCGCGCGACCCTGATGGACGCGCCATTCAGCCCCAGTTTGTTGACCTCACGCGCTACATAGGCCTGCGTATCACGCGCTCTCTATCTGCGGCTGAAGCGGCGCATTTTGATATTCCGATGTTGCTTGGCGGCCCTGCGTAGGCCAGTTCACTGGTCCTCAGACAAGCACTATTCAGTACGCTCAGCCAGCAATCCACGGCATTTTCTGCCGCAAATACGCAATGTCCACATTTCTTTTACACATCCAGGCTTGCCCTCAGGTGCTGTAAACGCTATATACCGAGTAAGGGATAAACCTTTTATTTCAGCATGTTCACCATCTGGAATGCGGCAACGCTGCCCCAGAATTTGAAATGTCAAAACGCATCAGGCTTAAGGATAATTTTCATGCGCAGAGTTGATGTTTTGATCGGTGCCCTCAGCCAGCTGACTGGCCGGGATGAGGAAGCTGTAGCCCAGACCTTTGAAGCCATCATTTCCAGCAATCCAGATAAAGGCAAAGACCTGCTTGCGGAAATTACCTTCAGCGAGGCTTCGGTCATGCGCGAAAGACTCCTCAAGGACGGCCCCGATGTGCTGGCCCGCCTTGTGAGCAGAGTCAGCGACTAAAACCGCCCCGGGCATTCTGCCAAGGGCGGTCAGGCTCATATCAAACCCAGTCTTGCGGTATTTTGCTGCCAGAGCGGTTAGTTAGCGCGCCTGAGCTGTGCAGAACGTGCCAGGCTGGCCTTGCGGTATGCCGCAAAGGCTACCAGCATGCTTGGGGCGTCAGGGTTTCAATGAGCTTCCACTGAGCGGCAAAGGCCTTTTGCGAGCTGCGCGATTCTGCATAGCAGCGGGCCTCGCGCTTCATGGCAAACAGCGTGGCCTCGTCGCTTGCCAGAGCCACCATGGCCGAGGCATAGGCCTCTGCCGTTTCCTGCCGCACCACTATACCGCTTTTATCCGGCACCACGTTTTCTCTGGGGCCGCCCTGCCCGCTGACCACCACTGCCAACCCCGCAGCCTGCGCCTCCAGTACAACCTTGCCATACGTATCTGTGGTTGAAGGGAAAACAAAGATGTCGGCTTCTTCATAGGCCTGCACAAGTGCTGCCCCGCTCAGATAGCCCGTAAAGGTCACGGGCATGTCCGCAGCCCGCGCCTGAAGTTCCCCAGCCTGCGGGCCATCGCCCACAATGGTCAGCTGCGCGCCGGGGATATGCTCCAGCACCATCCTGAAGGCATCCACAAGACGGTTGACGCTTTTTTCTCTTGAGAGCCGCCCCACATACAGAAAACGTGTACCCTGAGCACTTTCCCGTCCGCTGTTGCGCCAGGCTGGCGTGTAGCGCGAGGCGTCCACCCCACGGGGATAGAGGCGGATTTTCTCCTCTGGCAGACCGTGGGCGATCAGTTCCTTCATGGTGGCAGCTGAGGGCGCAAAGACCACATCCATCTGGTTATAGTACCAGTACACATACCGCCAGGTGGCTTCCTCCAGGGAGGGGTCGCCCGTCAGCTCCAGAATATACTGCGGAAATGCCGTGTGGTAGGTGGCGTGGATGGGCAGTTTGAGCATTTTTGCCGTCAGCAGGGCCGCAAGCCCCATGGGGCCGGGCGTTGCGGAGTGCAGCAGGGTGTAACCGCTCTCATAGCAGTGCTGTACGATTTTAAGTGCTGGCGGATAGTGCAGCGTCAGCTCGGGATATTCAGGAATTGAAAAACTGCCCGTGGGGCTGAAATTTATGGGGCCAAGGCCGTCGGAGTGGCTGCCTTTCGCATTTTCTGGCCGCACGCAGGTGAGAATATCCATTTTCTTGCCCTGCTCCCGCGCCAGGGGCAACATGGATTGCAGGGTTTTGGCAACACCGTTCACTTCAAGATAGGTATCCGTAAAATGGGCAATGGCGGCCCTGTCCGCCGCCGTGCCGGATCTGGCATCCCTTGGGAGAAAACGGCGCAGGCATTCACGCGCAAACATTTTATCCTGCGCAAAAAGCGAATAACCGATGCCGTAAGGGGCAAGCATGGCGTAAAGCGATCCCATGGCTCCCACCAGCTTGAATACATTGAAAAAATTCCCCTTGAGTACGTCAGACAAAACAGAATTGGCGCAGGCAAGCTGCACATTTTCCGCCACATCGCCTACAAAGCGGGCCAGCAGCGCCTCACGCCGGGGCATGCGCTCCTGCGGCACAATGACGTTGACGCTGTCCGCCGCCGCGGCAAGCTCCGGAGATTGGGCAATGGCCCTGCCTGCCGCCTCAAGTATACTTTCCTGCATGCTTTTTTCAGAACGGGACACCCATCTACCGCAGTTGAGCAAAAATCCGCCAATGGACATAACCCGCGTCTTGATGGTGTGGGTGCGCGTATCTGGCTTGCCCGTGAGCATGTTTTCGGCAAAGCGCAGCACGTTGCTGTTGTTGATATCCTGCGCGAGCCCCGTGGAGTTTTTGTAGAACTGGTAGCCAATGGCATACAGATTATGGGCAAAACCCAACGGCGTTGCAGGTATGACCCTGGGCGTGGTGCCACCTGCCATGACAGCCCGCAACAGGGCCGAAGCCGGGGCGTGGCCCGAGCAGCCAAGTTCCGCGCGGGGAACTTCTATCACTGTGGAACTTCTGGCGATATTGCAGGAGGAATGGTCGTCTGACCCGGCCACAAAACTCTTGCGCCAGGGCTGGGCAACAAGCGCGTCAAGACCGTGTCTTTCTTCCATTCTAGCTGTGGATTCCGGGGTCAGGTCGGCCACAATCTGGCGCAGCGCGTCATTCTGCACATTATTGCGCGCGCCGTTAAGCTCAAAAACTGAAAACAGCAGTATGAGCTGCTCCACATGGCCCAGAGTCAACCGGTTATTGGCTGCGCACAGGGGGTGCGCGCAAGCATGGGCAATGCCCTGACCCATCAGGTAGGGAACAAGCTCAAAGATGTTGCCCCTGAGCCGGGTTATCTCCCGGTGCTGCGCTTCCGTGATATCCCAGGCGAGCACATGAATTTCGCACTTGTCTTCAGGAAAGTAGGCCGAAATTTCTTCGCTGATGAAGGTCTGCGGCAAGTGGGCGATTTCCAGCGCGCCAGCAATGGTGTCGTGATCTGTAATCGTAACGTAGTCCATGCCCCTGGCTCGGGCTATGTCGTAAATCTTGCGGGGAGGGGTGTAACTTTCGCCGCAGCCGATCTTTTGCAAAATCCACTGCGAGGGGCAGGTTGAATGGCGGGAATGGACGTGCAGATCTACGCAGAACGTGGCATTGAACGGGCTGGAATTTCTCGGCTTTCCGTCTGGGCTTGGGAACATGCGGCTTCCTCCTGAATGTGCTGTGACCATTCGCGATTCCGCCATCATCACGCCGTCAGCAACTACGTTGCCGTAACGGCGCGACACATCCGCCGTTTACAGCGTTGCCTGAAATGATGCGGATGCGTACTGGGTATTGCATGGCCTGCACTATAGAAAAAATCCAGAGGGATTGTGTGCTGGCAGCGTGAAGGTTATCGGGCTTTTTTGCTATGCCGTAACATGGCTAACAGGCTGAAATCAAAATTTTAAACAGACATGCACCATGTAACTGTAACAATCAGCGCTCAAAAAGCGGCGCTTTGCGCGCTGCCCTCAGTCCACAAGTCCTTGCGCCAGCAGCACCACGCCGGCCTGTTGCCCCCATGGCGCGCGCGTGAACTGCCTGCCCATGTGGTTTACCCGGTGCAAAAAGGTTTGCCCTCGCGAGTGCGGGCTTTGGTGGATTTTATGACGGAACACGTTAAGGAGCTGCTGGCGCGGCCCTGAGTGTGTCCAGGCGCAGGTAGCAATCAAAGCAAGGGTTAGGTCTCGGCAAATGGTGTGCCAGGCAGCCCAGAAGCGCTAAAACGGTTCCAGACTGGAGGGGATTGGAAGGGAAAGGTGAACTAGCACAACAAGCCCACAAAAAAATCCTGCCCTCCCGGAATGGGATGCGGCAGGAAAACATAACCAGGGGCAGCGGCAGATAAAAGGCTTACACGGTGCTGGTTCTCACTCTGTTGCGCCCGGAATTTTTGGCCTCGTAAAGCGCCTTATCGGCGGCTTCAAGGATTTTGGCCGCGAGTTGGGAAGGCGACACTTTTTCAAACCGGCTTTGCACCGTGGCCACCCCGGCGCTTATGGTCACATAGTTGCGATCGCTGCCCGCATGGGGTGTTTTGAGATCACACACCGCTGCCCGCAAAGTTTCGCATACTTCATGGGCGTTGCGGTCATCGCATTCGGGCAGCACCACGGCAAACTCTTCGCCGCCATAGCGGAACAGCTCGCCCCCCATATCTTCCAGCGAGTCCTTCATGGTTCTGGCGACCTGAGCCAGACATTCATCGCCTGCCAGATGCCCGTACTTGTCGTTATAAAACTTGAAGAAGTCTATATCTATAAGGATCACTGAAAGGTTGCCCGCGCGGCGGTTGCACACGGCAGCCTCCCGGCGCAGGATGGCGTCAAAAAATCTTCTGTTATACGCGCCCGTGAGATGGTCGTGAATGGACATATGGCGCAGACGCTCGTTGGCTTCCTTAAGTTTGCGTTCCAGCGATTTGCGCTCAGTAATATCAAAATACGCCAGCGACAGCGCCGTGATGGTACCTGACGCATTGCGAACCGGCGTGACGGAAACAGCGTAATCCCTGTTGTCGATTCTCACTTCGTGGTCAGAAACCCGCCCCCCCGCATCAAGATTGCAAAAGTCACTCTGGATGTTTGCTTCCAGCTCCGGGTGCAACAAAGAAATGTGCGCGCCGCTTGTGTCAAACAATGACCGCCCAGAGAGTTGCACATGGTGCTCGTTGGCAGAAATAAGCACGCCATCGCGGTCAACAACGCACATGGCAATGGGGGCGGTGGCGTAGATGGTGTCTAGGTCAATGGAGGTGGAAATTCCCGCAGAATACAAGGCAATGTTGGCAATAACCCGTTCTACGCCTTTATATCCCATCAGGCCGTAACCATCATCAAACAGAGGCTCTCCGCTCATTTCAAGCAGAAACAGCACCCCATCGCTTTTCCGCACATAATGACCGATCACGTTTGAAAAGGCGCGCGGCTCGCCATATTCATCCATGAGGGTTTCCATGGCCATCTGCTGGTCAACGGCATCCATGCCGAAAAACAGGGACTGCCCTTTTACCGTTGGAATGCCAAGAATTGCGGACTTGAAGGGGACATCGTCGCAATAACACAAATCTGGCCCGGCTACCCATTCCCAGGACTGATGATTACTACTACGCTGCATTGGCGACTCGGGGATTTACCCAAAAAAGAAAAGAGATTTTGACAATGGTCTGCTGGCTGGCAGGCCCATCCAAACTTGGGGGATATCTCTATACCGATTTTCTCCGCTCAGGTACAGATGTTTTAAGACACATTTTATTTATATAATTTCATATATATTCAATATGTTTTTATTAAAAAAATAATATTTATATAAAAAATTACTGCACTTTTCGCATTAATACAGATATAAACTAACAAACGAAAAACTCTCTAAGCAATATTTATTTAAAAATATTCTATTTCATTTAATAGCTACACAAAATTATCATAATTACTTGTGATAATAAATTATTGCTGCAGTATATTATCTACAGCACACACCCAAGCGGTAAAAACATAATGCATGACATATCTATCAACTTTGTGTCGTATTGATACCAACGTACGGCAATCTCTGAAAATTCACAGCCCTGAATGCGCTGTACTGCCCACCATCCTGATTGCCTCTGGGCTCCACCAGTTGCTGCCCAATAAATTTGCAAAAAAACAGGGCGGCACGACGAAGTACGCCATGCCGCCCGCAACGGACAAAATCCATCAGCCAAATTGCATAGAAAAGGAATCAGGCAAAATCAGCCATATGCCGCGCCAGATCAGCGCGAACCTTACAAAAATCCGCGCTGAAGATTCTGATCTAGGTGCGGCTTCTGGGCAGCAGCAGGTTGAGCAACACGCCCGTAACTGCCGCAAGGCCGATGCCGCCAAGCTTGAACGAACCGATGCTGAACTGCATGCCGCCCACGCCAAAGATGATGATAAGCGCAACAATGATCATGTTGCGCGGCTCCATCAGATCCTTGCCAGCCCGCACCAGCGTGTTCAGGCCCACAACCATGATCGCGCCGAACAGCAGAATCATGATGCCGCCCATGACAGGCACGGGAATGGAGCCAAGGAACGCGCCGATTTTAGCCACAAACGACAGCAAAATTGAACACATGGCAGCCCAGGTCATCACGGCGGGGTTGAACACCCGCGTAAGGCTCACCGCGCCGATAACCTCGGCATAGGTGGTGCAGGGCGGGCCGCCCACAAAACCGGCAGCCATGGTGGCAACACCATCGCCAAACATGGTGGCGTGAACACCGGGGTCTTTCAGGTAGTCGCGCCCGGTAATGGAGCTGATGGCCACAACGTCGCCAAAATGCTCAATGGCCGGGGCAAGCGTAATAGGCATGATGAAAAGTATCGGCTCCCAGGCAAACTCTGGGAAGGTGAACGAGGGCATCTGCAACCAGGGTGTTGCGGCAACCTTTGTCCAATCGCCCACACCGAAAAACATCGAAACAATAAAGCCAGCTGCAATGCCGCACAAAATGGGCATGAGGCGCAAAAAGCCCTTGCCCATGAGCGACACCAGCACGGTAACGGCCAGCGAAGTCATGGAAATCCACAGGGCCGTGTTTTCAGGCACCAGCACAACCGCGCCGTCGCCTGTTTTGCCCAGGGCCATGTGCACTGCCACCGGGGCAAGAATAAGGCCGATAACCATAATGACCGGGCCGGTCACAATGGGCGGCAGCACACGCAGCACCACATCCGTGCCGCGCCAGCGGATAAGCCCGCTCAAAAGAAAATACACCAGACCGGAGCAAACAAGCCCGCCAAGGGTTTGCGCCATGCCCCAGGTCTGAACGCCGTAAATGATGGGCGCAATGAAGGCAAAAGACGAAGCAAGAAAAATGGGAACCTTGCCCCGCGTGCAAACCTGAAACAGCAAGGTGCCCACACCAGCGGTAAAAAGAGCCACGTTGCTGTCAAGCCCGGTCAACAGGGGAACAAGAACCAGAGCGCCAAAGGCCACAAAGAGCATCTGCGCGCCTATAAGACAATCCCTGAAGCGAAAATTATAGTCAGTGGGTGCAATCTCGCGCCGCGTACTGGCTGTGCTCATGGGGCCCCTCGCTACTTGGTTCCGAAGATACGGTCGCCGGCATCGCCGAGACCAGGAATGATATAGCCGTTTTCGTTCAGATGGTCGTCAATGGCGGCGGTGTAGATGTCCACATCCGGATGGGCGGCCTTGACCTTGGCAATCCCTTCGGGCGCGCACACAAGGTTGAGGCTGCAAATCTGCTTGCAACCGTGGCGCTTCAGCAGGCTGATGGCGGCAATAAGCGAGCCGCCGGTTGCCAGCATGGGGTCAAGGATGATGGCAAGCCGCTGGTCCATGTCGTTGGCAAGCTTTACGTAATATTCAACAGGTTCAAGGGTTTCTTCGTTGCGGTAGAGGCCCACAACGCTGATCTTGGCGCCGGGTATCATGTCCAGCACGCCGTCCATGAGGCCAAGGCCAGCGCGAAGAATGGGAACAACCGTCACCATCTTGCCGGAAATGACCTCAATTTCCACAGGCCCGGCCCAACCCTCAACAGTGTGCTTTTCTGTACGAAAGCCCTTGGTGGCTTCGTAAATGAGCAGACTCGCGATTTCGTTGGAAACAGAACGGAATTCGCGCGTGGAGGTGGCCCCCATGCGCAAAATGCCCAACTTGTGGCGCACAAGAGGATGATCAACGACATAAACGGCCATAAAGCCTCCTTAGCTATGCATAACTGGCTGAGTGGAAAAAATTAAAACCGGAATACGCTATTCTTAATGGCGGCTCGTGTCAACGATACTTGCGGACAGCCTTATTGCCTTGGCTGCGCGGCATGAGCTAGTATTTTGAAGCTTTGCACAGGACAGAACCGTGCCGGATTCCCTGCCCTGCCGCACCCTAAACATCCTCACATGGAGGCCACGCCATGCCCGCCACAGTTTATTATGCAGATATGCACTGCCGGTCGCACGAGGACAGCAAAATCGCCAAGGTAGCGCGCCTCTGCGATGCGCTCAATCTGAAAAAAATCATCAAGAAAAAAGAACTTGCCGCCATCAAGCTGCATTTTGGCGAATACGGCAACGACACGCACCTCAACCCCACTCTGGTGCGCCAGGTTGTAAACAAGATCATGGAGGCAGGCGGCAAGCCATTTCTGACAGATACAACAACCCTGTATTCCGGCAGCCGCCACAATGCCGTAGACCACATGCAAACGGCATACGCCCACGGCTTTGCGCCTTCGGTGGTGCATGCCCCCATCATTCTGGCCGATGGCCTGTATGGCGAAAATGACGTGCCCGTGCGCATCAACGGCAAGCATTTCAAAGACGTACATATCGCCACAGAGATACGGCGCGCTCCGGCAATGGTGGTGCTGTCGCACTTTAAGGGGCATGAAATGGCGGGATTTGGCGGCGCGATCAAGAATCTCGCCATGGGCGGCGCTGCCGTGCGCGGAAAAAAAGAACAGCACGCCACCCACGTGTCTGTCAGCGAAAAAAAATGCGTTGGCTGCGCCAAGTGCGTCAAGGTGTGTCCTCAGCACGCGCTCAGCATGAAAAGCAAAAAAAGCGTTGTGGACATTGAAAAATGCATAGGCTGCTTTGAATGCATTACTGTTTGCCCCGAAAAAGCAATTAGCATAGACTGGGAAACAGAGATGCAGCCATTTATCGAGCGCATGACAGAATATGCATATGGGGCAATAAAAGGCCGCAAAAAGAGTGTTTGCTACATCAACTTTGTGCTCAACGTAACACCCGACTGCGACTGCGCCCCCTGGAGCGACATGCCGCTGGTGCCGGATGTGGGCATTCTGGCCTCGACCGACCCGGTAGCGCTGGATCAAGCATGTTTTGACCTTGTTTCAAAAGCGCCCTCGCTTGGGCAGGAGGCCTCGCCCCAAACGGTTGCAGACAAATTTTCCGCCCGCTGGCCGCATACCTGCGGACAGGTGCAACTAAGTTATGGCGAATCGCTGGGCCTTGGAAGTCGCGAATACAAGCTCAAAAAAATCTAGCACCCTGCGCATTGCAACATCAGGGCACATGCCGCCACTGTCAGGCGCCTTGGTGTTGCAATGCGTTGTTGCTGACCAGGATTCTCACTGCCTGCCCGGCTGCCAGTTGCACATAAGCAGATGGCGGGGAGGCCGCCGAAAAACTGAGCCATCAAATTGTCACAAATTTGTAATATATTTGTCACAATAATCACGATTAAGTGTGTTATGATTTAATTTTTTATTTATTATTTATACATCAACAATATTTTTTAGTTTATTTTAAAAAATAAAAATAAATTTTTTCCGTAAAAATAATTTGAGACAGGATTTTTTTTCAAAAACTACATCATATTTTTTTGTTTATAATTTTTATGTCCAGTATTTAATAAATTTCAAATAATTTTTTTATATACTATATAACTTTTATGTAAAAAATTTTTTCATATTTATAAATCAACTGTAGTAGTTGCCATGTTTTCAGCAAAAACAGCAATATTTCAATTTTCTACATTTTTGCAGAAAATAATCATTTCGGCGTGGATTCAGGATATAAGAGCTTCTTCAACTTTTTTTTGCAAATAACAGTTGAATTTTAGGTAGATCGTCACTTAAGTTTGCCTCAGCTTTTGACCCGTCAGAGTCTGACACACCAGAACGTTGAGGGAAACGTGGGCGCGTCAGCTGGTCATAATTGCCCCCCTGCTGTGGACAGGGATAAGTTTTCATTGTCAAACGGCATCTAAGTTTTACTAGCGAGGAGGTTTACAGGATGAAACGTATCGTAGCTCTGCTTGTTGCTCTGGGCCTTGTTTGCGGCATGACCCTTGGTTTTGCCCAGGCTGCCGAAGCCAAGACCATCATCAAGATCGCGGGCATGAAGCCCGAAGGCGAGCCGGAAACCATCGGTATGCACCTTTTCGGCAAGTATCTTGCCGAACTTTCCAATGGCAAATATGAAGTGCAGGTCTTCCCCAACAGCCAGCTTGGCAAGGAAGACGCCTACATTGCCGCCACCCGTAAGGGCATCATCCAGATGTGCGCCACCGGTACGCAGACCTCTGCCCTGCACCCAGCCATGGCCATGCTTGAAACGCCCATGCTCTTCGACGATCTGGATCACGCCCGCCGCGCCATGGAAGGCAAGACTTTTGACCTTATCAACGAAGGCTTCACCGAAAAGTCCGGCCTGCGTACCATGAACGCCTTCCCCTTGGGCTTCCGCCACTTCTACACCAAGAAGCCCATCGTCACGGTGGAAGACGTTAAGGGCCTGCGCATGCGCGTACCCAACATTCCCCTGTACACCAACTTTGCCAAGGAATGCGGCATCAGCGGCCAGCCCATGCCCTTTGCCGAAGTGCCCGGCGCGCTTGATCAGGGCGTCATCGACGGCGGCGACAGCCCCCTGGCCGACATCGTCAGCCTCAAGATGTACGAAATCACGCCCCAGATCACCCTTACCGGCCACATCCTCGTGATCCATTCCCTCTACATCAACGACAAGTTCTATCAGTCGCTGCCCGACGAGGACAAAAAGTGGTTTGACGAAGCCGCCAAGCGCTCCGCCAACGATGTGTGGGTCATGGTTAAGGAAGGCGACGAAAAAGCCAAGGAAACCATCCTTGCCAACAAGGGCAGCATCAACACCCCCAGCAAGGAATTCCACGAGTACATGGTTGAAGCCGGCAAGCGCAGCTGGAAGCTCTTTTATGATACGGTGCCCAACTGCCAGGCCATTCTGGACAGCGCCGCCAGCTACCGCGAATCCAAATAATTGTTCCCCGCTTTGCAGGCCGGAAAAGTATAGGCTTTTCCGGCCTGTGCAGTTCATGGACAAAACCCCCGCAGCCCTTTGGACAGCGGGGGGTGTAACAATTCTTCACGCAGCCATCTGCGGCGGCACAAACAGGCTTGCTAGCATCAGCACGGCACTGCGTAGCCAGCGATTGGGGCAGCGTTTTCCAGAGGTTCGTTATGAGCGATGACATTTCCAAAAATTTTCCGCCGGATCATGCGCCGGGCGTGCATGCCCTGCTTGAACCGGAGCAGGAACCCAAGCACGAAACCATGGGGCAATTGCTGTTTGAAGTATTTTGCGCCGTCATCTTTCTGGGCATGATCGGTCTTGTGTTTTACAATGCCCTGCTGCGCTACATTTTTTCTTCCAGCTACCCGCCGAGCGAAGAATGGGCGCGCTTTCTCTTTATGTACATCACGTTTTTCGGCGCCATTGAAGCCTTTATCTGCAAGAAGCACATTGCCGTCGACCTGCTCGTGGTAAAGTTTGAAGGCACAAAGCGCAAAACAATAGACATCATGGCATCGGCCTGCAGCCTTTTTGCCCTTGGCCTGCTGTTTTACGGCGGCGTGGTCAACGTGCTGCAGACGCTTGATACCTACTCCGTGGCGACAAACGTCAACATGGCCTTTATCAACGGCACATTGCCCGTCATGGCCCTTGTTGGTTTTGTTGTAGAACTGCGCTCCCTCGTGAGCCTGGTTCGCAGACCTGCATCCACCTTCCAAAAGGGCTAGGAGAGAAGAATGGAACTCTTTATTTTCCTCGGCTCCCTCTTCTTCTTCATGCTCATTGGCGTTCCGCTGGCCATTGTGCTTGTGTTGTGCTCCATTGTGCTCATGTGGCACTCGGGCATGTGGGATGCCATGATTATTCCCGGCAGCATGCTGGACGGCGCCAACAACTATCCCTTGATGGCCATTCCTTTCTTTGTGTTCGCTGGTGAAATCATGGCGGAGGGCGGCCTTTCCAAGCGCGTGGTGCAGCTTGCCCAGCTCATAATTGGCCGAGTGCGCGGCGGTCTTGGCTATGCGGCCATTATTGCCAGTATCATCTTTGCTGGCCTGATGGGCAGCTCCGTGGGTGAAGCCGCCGCTCTTGGCGGCCTGCTGCTGCCCATGATGAAGCAGGTGGGCTACCACCCTGGCCGCGCGGGCGCTGTTATCGCCTCCGGCGCTATTCTTGGCCCCATCATCCCGCCCAGCACCAACTTTATTCTGCTTGGCGCTACGGTCAGCGGGCTTTCCATCACCAAGTTGTTCATGATCGGCCTGGTGCCTGGTATCATGATAGGTCTGGCCCTCATGGTGGTGTGGTTCTTTGTGGTGCGCAAGGATGGCTATAACGAAACCATCCGCTTCACCAAAAAAGAAGCCATCAAGATTCTTATCGACTCCACGCCTGCCTTCATGATGCCTGTGCTGCTGCTTGGCGGCATTCGCTTTGGTGTTTTCACCCCTACTGAAGGCGGCGCGTTTGCAGCCATTTACGCCATTTTGGTGTGCGTGCTGTACTACCGCGAGCTTTCCTTCCGCGATCTGCTGCGGGTGAGCGCCCGGGCGGCCCGTACCACCTCGGTGGTTATGTTGATTGTGGCCACGGCTACGGCTGTTGGCTGGTTCATCACCATTGCGCAGATTCCCAACCAGATGACCGCGCTTTTCTCGCCGCTTATTGACAGCCCCATATTGCTGCTCATCAGCATCAATATCTTCCTGTTCCTTATCGGCATGGTCATGGATCTCACGCCCAACATCCTGATCTTTGCACCGGTGTTCTACCCGCTGATCCAGCAGGCAGGCATTGACCCGTACTACTTCGGCCTGCTCTTTGTGCTCAACCTGGGCATCGGCGTTATCACGCCCCCAGTGGGCACGGTGCTGTACGTTGTGTGCGGCATCGGGCACATCAAGTTTGCCGACCTCATCATCAAGCTTGTGCCTTTTGTGCTTGTGGAAGTGCTCATGCTCTTCCTGCTGCTGTTCTTCCCCAGCCTTTCGATTGTTCCCATGAACTGGCTGATGGGCGGCAACTAGCAACTCATTGCGCATAAGTAAAAACCTCCCGGCATGCCACTGGTATGCCGGGAGGTTTTGTTTGACGCATGCCGGAGCTTATTGTTTTGCCCGACAAGCTTCATTGTGGCCGGGTACTACACCACAACCACAGGCTTGATCAGGTCGCGCGGCTTGTCCTTCATCATCAACAGGGCGCTTTCAATATTTTCAAAACCCTTAAATCTGTGGGTCAGCAGGGGCGCAACGCTCAACCGCCCGTGAACCAGCAGGCTTGCCAGCTTTTCCATGCGCAGCCTGCCGCCGGGCATCAGGCCGCCAGCCACTATCTTGTGGCCCATGCCACAACCCCACTCGATGCGCGGGATTTTAACGGCATCGCCAGAACCCAGATAGTTCACGTTGCCGATGCGTCCGCCGGGTTTGAGCACGCGTATGACCTCCGCAAAGGTATCCACATCACCCCCGGCGATGATGGCCTTGTCCACGCCCTTGCCCTTGGTGCGGTCCATCACCTGGCTGACAATGTCGCCATCGCGGTAATTGATGATAGCTGTGGCGCCGTATTCACGGGCAACCTCTGCGCAGAGAGGCCGGGAGCCAACAGCAAAAATTTCGCCAGCGCCGCGCAGGGCCGCGCCTGCAACCGCCATCAGGCCTACAGGGCCAATGCCCACCACCAGCACGGAGTCACCGTACTGCACATCTGCCAGTTCCGCGCCATGAAAGCCCGTAGGCACCATATCGCTCAACATCACGGCTTCGGCGGGGTCAATGGAGGGCGGCAGCAGGGCCAGGTTGCCGTCCGCATCGTTCACGTGAAAAAGCTCGCCAAACACGCCGTCCTTGAAATTGGAAAACTTCCAGCCCGCGAGCATGCCACCGGAATGCATGGAATACCCGGCCTGCGCCTCAAGGGAATTCCAGTCAGGCGTAATCGCGGGCACGATAACCTTGTCCCCGGGTTTAAAGCAGCGCACCAGGGAGCCAACTTCCACAACTTTACCAACTGCCTCGTGTCCCAGAATCATGTCGTGCCGGTCGCCCAGCGCGCCCTCCCAAACCGTGTGGACATCTGAAGTGCAAGGAGCTACCGCCACGGGTTGAACAAGGGCATCCAGCGGACCGCACTGGGGCTTTTCTTTTTCTATCCAGCCGATCTTGTTCAGGCCAAGCATTGCAAAACCTTTCATTTCTCTTCTCCTGTCTTTTGGGTAACTGCGACAGCCAGTACAACTGGTTGTGCATTCACACTAGGATGTACCAGAGCAGGAGTAAAGTGATTTTTTTCACAAAATAATATTATGCAAATATAGTTTTTTTACTCAACAATACGGTCTGCCATTGTCCATACTTTCTGGCCGACAGCACCGCTGTTGCCGTCATCTAAAAAAAATCGCCAACAAATCACCCTTCTGTCAAAATTAACAGATGGTTATTTCCCTTACCGCTTTGCCATCATCTTTTTTGAACAATTCAATAGGCATGCATCAAAATACTTCCAGCCGATAAAAAATCGTCGTTTTCTCGTAACAAAGGATTTTTATTCAAAGCATAAAGTTATATATACAACGAACGATACGCTAATTAGTATCAATGTGAAAATGCAGCAGGAATTTTTATCTGCAGACTGAACCATAAGGCCAATCCAAGGGTTGGCGCCGCTGATTTGCTTCAACAGTAAATGGTACAGGAGGTATGCATGTTCAGGATGTTTACGATCTCGTATCGTATGTTCATGATCTTGATTTTTACCCTGATTATTGTTGGCGGGCTGGTATACTCCCTGATCCACATTTCCAATTCTGCCACCGAACTTTCCGCCCAGAAAGTGGGCGAAATGTTCTATGAAGGCCAAAAGCAACGTATCCGCGATCTCTCGACCACCATGGCAAACAGCATTGGCGAGCAGATCAGCGGCATTACCGACATTGCCAAGCGCAATGCCATTATTGCCAGCGCCATAAAAAAAGCCCGTTACGAAAAAGACAGCTCCGGCTACTTCTTTGTATACGACGGCGGCATTGTTGTTGCCCACGTTTTCCCTGATCTGGTAGGCAAGGATCTTGGCAATTCCGTGGATAAAAACGGCGTCCGCTTCAATGCGGAGCTTGCCAAGAAAGCCTCTGAAGGCGGCGGTTTTGTGACGTTTGTCTTCAACAAGCCCGGCGGCGGCACCCAGTCCAAAATCGCCTATGGCGCGCAGGTGCCCGGCACGAGCCTGTGGGTTGGCGCTGGCGTCTATATCGATAACGTGGAGCAGGTCAAAAATGAAATCGCGGGCCAGATCAGCGATGCCATTTACGCCAATCTCAAAAAAATCCTTATTGGGGTGGCCTGCTGCATAGTACTTTTGTACATACCGCTCATGCTGCTGATTACCCGCTCCATCCTGACGCCCATCAAGGCCGCCCGCGAGGCTGCGCAGCGCATATCCAACGGCGACATGGACGTGCAGATCGTTGCCTCGGGCAAGGACGAAGTCACAGTTCTGGAACGCTGCATGTCGGAAATGACAGCCAACGTAAAAAAATCGCTGGCAATTTCTGAAGAAAAAACCCGCGAGGCCGAGCAGAGCGCGGCAAAGGCGCTTGAAGCCGTTGCCGAAGCTGAACGCCTGACCGAAGAAGCGCGAAGCGCCCGCAGCGAAGGCATGTTGAGCGCCGCCAAGCATCTGGAACAGGTGGTAACGGCCATAACCAGCATCTCTGCCGAAATTTCCGGCAATATAGAACAGGCCGAGCAAGGGGCCACCACGCAGGCCGCACGCACCACTGAAGCCGCTACGGCGGTTGAACAGATGAACTGCACGGTCATAGAGGTTGCCAAAAACGCCTCGGCCACGGCGGATCTTTCCACCAGCATGCGCCAGCGCGCTGCGGAAGGCGCGGAAGTTGTGTTCCAATCCGTGCAGGCCATTGGCAATGTGCAAAAGGATGCCCTTGTGCTCAAAGACGAAATGACCAAGCTTGCCGAGCATGCGGGGGCCATTTCGCAGATCATGGGCGTTATTTCCGATATTGCAGACCAGACCAACCTGCTGGCCCTTAACGCCGCCATTGAAGCGGCGCGCGCCGGCGAAGCCGGACGCGGCTTTGCCGTTGTGGCCGATGAAGTGCGCAAACTGGCGGAGAAAACCATGAGCTCCACCAGTGATGTGGGCAATGCCATAGGCGCAATCCAGAAGAGCGTGGATTCCAGCATCCGCCAGGTTGACGTGACGGCTGGCAATGTGGAAAGCGCCACCACGCTTTCGCAAAAATCCGGCGAAGCCCTGCGCGAAATCGTGGGTATGGTGGATCAGACCGTTGATCAGGTGCGCGGCATTGCCACTTCGTCAGAAGAACAGTCCGCCGCGACCGAATCCATCACGCAGACAGTGACCCAGGTCAGCTCCATCGCGGCAGAAACCGCCACCATCATGCACACGTCGGCCCGAGCGGTTGCCGCCCTTGCCGATGAGGCCAAAAAACTCAACAACATGGTCACTGAACTAAAAAATACCAAATAATGCGGCAAGTTCAGGGCGCTTCGCCAAGGTGAAGCGCCCTGCTGCACCGCGCCATCATTCCTCCAGAGTTTGATAAACAAATACGCAGCGACAGCGTGGAAATTTCCGCAACGCCTGCTGTACAGACAGATTGTCGCCCGCGATTGTCGGGGGCGGGTCTATGGTTTTGCCGCGCAGTCTGCAACTTGTTACAAAATTGGCCCAGCAAGCCGAGAATCAAACAAAAATGTTCCAGATTGCACTCATTGAAAAATTCAATACATTTAAATAGTTTATCTTTCTCTTTGGAACAGATGGTGCATATACATGGCCGGTTTCATTGCCTTTAGCATTTCTGAAAGGAGAATCTGATGTCCATGAATTTTCTCTCTCTGGTCAGCCGCAAAACCCTGCCTGTTCTCATGGCATGCGGCCTGCTACTGCCCACCACGACAGTCAAGGCGCAGGATGAGCCCCAGTACACGGCGACTATTTCTGCCGCAACCAACCCCCTGAGCACCAGGGGCGTTGTCACCAGCCCCAACTATCTGGCCTCGCAGGCCGGGCTGGACGTGCTGCGGCGCGGCGGCACGGCTGTGGACGCGGCCATTGCCACCGCCTCTACCCTTGCGGTTGTTTACCCGCAGATGTGCACCCTGGGTGGTGACAACTTCTGGCTCATTTACAATGCCAAAACCGGCGAGCTCAAGGCGCTCAACGCCAGCGGCCGCTCGGGCGAAATGGCAACCATTGATTTTTATGCCTCCAAAGGGCTGAAAAAAATTCCCTCCCGAGGCTATATTGCGGCCAATACTGTGCCCGGCGTAGTTTCCGGCTGGGATGCGGCCTATGCCTACAGCAAGCAGAGCATGGGCAGCAAGATGAAGTGGAAGGAGCTGCTCGCTTCCGCCACAGATTATGCCGCCAACGGCTTTCCCGTGAGCACCTCGCTGGCTTACTGGAGCAAGATCAACACCAATCCCAATGATTCAGAATTCCGCAACCTGCAACGCTTTGACGCCTTCCGCAAAGCCTATCTGCATGCGGACGGCAGCCCCTACACCGTGGGTCAGGTCATGCGCCTGCCCGATCTGGCAGCCACGTTGAACCAGCTTGCAGACAAGGGCGCGCAGGTCTTCTATAAGGGCGACATCGCCAAGCGCATTGTGGCCGACCTGCAAGCCAACGGCGGCCTGCTGACCCTCAATGACTTTGCCAACCACAAGGCCGATTGGGTTGACCCCATTTCCGTCAATTACCGGGGCTACAAGGCCGTGAACTTCCCGCCCAACACGCAGGGCATGGCCTCCCTTGAAATTCTGAACATCCTCAACAACTTCAACATCAAGGCCATGGGCGAAGGCACGGCGGATTACTACCACGCGCTGATCGAAGCCACCAAGGAAGCCTTTGTCGACCGCGACAAGTATCTCTCTGACCCTGATTTTGTAAAAATTCCGCTCGACTACCTGCTTTCTGCCAAGCATGGCAAGGATCAGGCCGCGCGCATCAGCATGAGCAAGGCTGCCACAAACCTTACGCCCCTTGATCCCAAGGGCGACACCATCTGGCTTGGCGTTGTGGATGCGCAGGGCAACGCGGTTTCGCTTATTCAGAGTATTTATCATGATTTTGGTTCCGGCATCGTGGCGGGCGGCACCGGCGTACTGCTGCAAAACCGGGGCAGCTTCTTCTCCCTTGATCCCAAGCACGTGAACCATCTTGAGCCGCGCAAGCGCACCTTCCACACGCTGAACCCGGCCATGCTGCTCAAAGACGGCAAGCCCTACCTTGTGTACGGCACCATGGGCGGCGAAGGCCAGCCCCAGACCCAGGCCGCCATCGTTACCCGCGTGGTGGACTTTGGCATGACCCCGCAGGAGGCCATTGCCGCTCCCCGCTGGCTTTATGGCCGCACCTGGGGCGCTTCTTCCAACGACCTCAAGCTTGAAGGCCGCATTCCTCAGAAAGTGGCGGACGAACTCAAGCGGCGCGGGCATCCCGTGCGCCTGATTGAAAACTACACCGACACCATGGGCCATGCTGGCGCAATCCTTGTGGATCAGGCCACCGGCGTGCGTCAGGGCGGTACGGACCCGCGCGGCGATGGCGCTGCCGTGGCCTACTAGACTGACGCAAAAACGAGCTTAGGCCCAACAACATGTTAGGCCTTGGGCTTTGACACAATAAAACACCCGCTCTGGTCTTTCGGCCAGAGCGGGTGTTTTATTGTCGGCAACGGGCAGACTGGCTTTATGCCCAGTCTTTATCGGCGTGGCCCAGGTCTTCAAGCACCAGAGTCGGCTGATGCTCCTCCCTGGCAAGATCGGCGCGCGTGGCTTCGCCGCTGAGCACCAGAATGGAATCAATGCCCGCATTGCGCGCAAGCTGCATATCTGTACTCAGGCGGTCGCCAACCATGACCATTTCTTCCTTGCGGTAGCGCGCCAGCAGAGGCGCGAGCACGGCTGGGTCGGGCTTGCCGAAAATATGCTGCGGCTTTCTGCCAGTGGCAGTGGCGTAGAGGCTGATGAAACTGCCCACATCAGGCAGCGGGCCTTCGGGCGAGGGGCATACCAGATCGGGGTGCGTGGCGAGGAAGAGCACAGAACTGTCCTGCAACAGTACGGCAGAACGGGCAAGCTTGTGGTAGGTGAGCTCCGTATCGTAGGCCAGCACCACGGCCTGCGCGCCTTCTTCGACCAGTTGCAACTCGGGCATGCGCTTGAGCAGGTCATGCTGAAAATCGGCATTGCCCACGGGGAATACACGCAAGATGCCGTTGGCGCGCAAAAAATCCACCAGTGGCGTCACGGGTGAGAGAAGCAGATCTTCACGCGCGGCAATACCCATTCCGTTGAGTTTATCCACATAGGTGACGGGCGATTTGGAAGTATTATTGCTCAGAAAATAAAAATCCAGACTGTTCCAGTGCCGCTGAATAAATCCCACGGCCCCATCAATGGGGATATGACCGAGGTAGACGGTGCCGTCCATATCAAGCACAACGCAACGCTTTTTTGACCAATCCATATATGCAATCCTCAAGTTTTTTGCTTTCATTATGCGGCATTGCCCACTCTGGCAAGCGCTACCGCAACATTCTCCTGCATTCAATCTTGACGCAACTACACAAATTGATAACCATACGGTATCAACAATCATCCTGAGCATAACCGCAGCAATTATCCAACCGATCTGGCCCTTCAATCTTGTTGCGTAGATGCGCCGTTGTTTTTCGGCCCCGCAGGCGCGGCATCTAACAGCGTCTGCATGCTTCAGGACGATTCCGACAATTTGCTCCACTGGAGAAACCATGCTTGAAACTACTGTTGTCGTCATCGGCGGCGGCGCAACAGGCATAGGAACCCTGCGCGATCTTTGCATGCGCGGCGTTCCTGCCATATTGCTCGAACAGGGCGGCCTGGCCCACGGCACAAGCTCGCGCTTTCACGGCCTGCTGCACAGCGGCGGCCGTTACGCTGTGGGGGACAATGAATCCGCGCGTGAATGTATTGAAGAAAACACGATCGTGCGGCGCATTGGCAGGCAGTGCGTGGAACAAACCGAAGGTTTTTTTGCGCTCACGCCTGAAGACGACCCCGCCTACGTGGATCGCTGGGTTGAGGCCTGTGCCCGAGCGGGCATTGATGCCCCTGAAATTGACGTCAAAGAAGCCCTGCGCCTTGAACCCAACATGTCGCCCGAGGTCAAACGCGTTTTCCGCGTGCCTGACTCCTGCGTGGACGGCTTCCGGCTGGTGCTGCACAACGCCATGTCGGCCAGGCGCCACGGCGGGCAGATGCTCACCTATCATGAAGTGACCGGCATCTGTCAGAAGAACGGCAAGGTCTGCGGCGTTACGGCCATCAACAAAAATACGGGCGAAACCATTGAGATTGCCTGTTCTGTTGTTGTCAACGCCGCTGGTTCGTGGTCTGGCCGTATTGCGGCCCTTGCGGGGCTGGATGTGGCGGTTTCACCCGATCGCGGTACGCTTGTGGTTTTTAACCACCGCTTCACTTCGCGCGTGGTCAACCGCCTGCACCCCGGCTCGGACGGCGACATTTTTGTGCCGCACGGCTCCATCACCATTCTTGGCACCACGTCCATACCCACAGACAGGCCGGACGACACTACCCCCACCAGCGAGGAAGTGCTGCGCCTGCTCAAAATCGGCGAACCGCTGTTCCCCGATGTGCGCAGCTACCGCATTTTGCGAGCCTTTGCGGGCACACGCCCCCTCTACACGCCGGGCAATGCCGCCGGGCGCAAGGCCAGCCGCAACTTCCATGTTATGGACCACGCCGAGCAGGGCCTTGACGGCATGGTTTCCATTTTCGGCGGCAAGCTGACCACCTACCGCCTCATGGGCGAACGCACCGCAGACAAGGTTTGCGCCAAGCTTGGCGTTACCGCCCCCTGCCGCACCGCAGAAGAAGCCATTGTGCCGGATCCGGACGAAGCAACGCTTTCCCGCGCCGCCAAGTACTTTCCGGTGCAGGGCATCCAGCTTATGGCCGACCGCATGGGCGATGACCTGACCCCTGTGATCGAACGCGCGGAAAAGGCCGATTCCAACCCCCTGCTCTGCGAATGCGAAATGGTCAGCATGGCCGAGATTGAATGCGTGGCACGTGATGCCTCCACCCATTCGCTGACGGATATCCGCCTGCGCACACGTCTGGGCATGGGCACCTGCCAGGGAACGTTCTGCTCCTTGCGGGCAGTGGCCGCACTTTCCGAACACGACATTCCCCTTGAATTTTCAGCTACCGACAACGTGCGGCGCTTCCTTCAGGAGCGGTGGGGCGGTCTGCGCCCTGCCCTGTGGGGCATGCAGGCGCGTGAAATGGAACTTGGCCGCGCCGTATACGCGGGAACACTCAATCTTGATGGAGCCGCCCATGAGCAGGATTGTTGACGTACTGGTGGTCGGCTCCGGCATGGCGGGCCTTGTGGCCGCCCTTGCCGCAGCGGATCAGGGCCGCAGCGTACGGCTGCTCACTACGGGCATGGGTTCGCTGGCTATCAGCGGCGGTTCGGTGGATTTTCTTGGCTACGCTGACGGCAGGTTTGCCGCCGACCCGTGGCAGGGTCTGGCCATGCTGCCTGAAGACCATCCCTACAGCCTGCTTGGGGCAGAAAGCGTCCGCTCGGCCTTTCAGTTCTTTGCAGATGTGATGGAAGGCCAGCACTGGCCCATGCGCCCCGCTCTCTCCCAGGACGGTACGCCGCGCAACACCCAGCTGCCCACCATCATGGGGACGCTCAAGCCCACCTATTTGCTGCCTGCCAGCCTGCACACAGAGGCGCTCGCCAGCGCCAAAAAGGTGCTGGTGCTGAGCGTTCAGGGCTTGCGCGACTGCCGCCCCTCCCTGGTGGTCAGCCAGTTGCGGCGCTACAAAAGCTGGGCCGACAAGGAATTCACGCAGGGGCTTTTGCCCTCGCCTTTTGGCGAAACCCACCGCGCCATATCGGCGCTTGATCTGGCCCGCATGGCGGACAAGCCGCACAGCCGCCGCTGGCTGCTGGATGCGCTTGCCCCGCATGCCGGAAAGTACGACCTCATACTTATTCCGCCGCTCTGCGGCAGCAAGGCCAACCCGGAAGTCTGGCAGGCGGTCAATGCCGCCGCTGGCTGCCCGGTGGTGGAAATGCTGTCCATCCCTCCGGGGGTTGGCGGTCTGCGCCTGCGTGACGCCCTGTTGCAGGCCCTGCACAAGCACAACTTTGAACTGGTGGAAAACACCACGGTTCTGCGCGCTGAAACGACTGGCAAAACCTGCACCGCCCTGGTGGCCGAGGCCTCCGGGCAGGAACGCCACCACGCCGCCCGCGCCTTTGTAACCGCCACCGGCGGCATCCTTGGCGGCGGCATGACGCTTGAACCCGGCCAGTGCTGGGATTCCGTGTTCGGCATCGACATTACCGTGCCGCAGGATGTATCGCAGTGGTCAGAGCCGAAAATTTTCGGCAACCATCTGTTCTCGCGCATGGGTGTACGCGTTGACCGAACCATGCGGCCTGTGGACGATGCCGCCGTGGTACGCTGGCAAAACGTCTTTTTCGCCGGGCGCAGCCTTGGCGGATATGATTACGCAACAGAAAAAAGCGGTCACGGCGTTGCCATCGCCACGGGCTGGCAGGCGGGCCTCATGGCCGCCGCAGCCGCCGCTTCCGGGGAAAACCAATGAGCGTGCGCATCAATCCAGACAAATGCATAGCCTGCACCACCTGCGTGGTGCACTGCCCCGTGGCGGATGCGACCCCCAAGTTTCTGGGGCCGCGCATGATAGGCCCTGCCTATGAGCGTTTTCGCCTGCTAGGCCTGACGGAAGACCCCTCGCTGCACTACTGCGCCAACTGCAAAAACTGCGACATCTCGTGCCCGCACGGCGTGCCGGTTTCCAGCCTCAACATGATGGCAAGGGCCGACCAGTTCAAGAAGCACTCCCCCGGCCTGCGCGACTGGGTGCTTGGTCACGGCGAGCTCATGGCCAAGTGGTTGCGGCTCATCCCGGCGGCGCTCAAGAACTTCGGCATGCTCAATCCCGTTACCCGCACGGTGCTGGATGCCTTGGGCATCGACAAACGCGCGCCCCTGCCCGCCTTTGCGCCCCAGACCTTCCGCCAGCTCATGCGCCATGTGCATCAGCCCGACCACAAGCGCAGCGTGGTTTTCTACCCCGGCTGCTACGTGGACGTGTACGACCCGCGCACCGGCCTTGATATGGTGTGGGCCATGAACCGCGCGGGCTACAAGGTCATTGTGCCCGAGGAACTTGTGTGTTGCGGCCTGCCCATGGTTGCCAACGGCTTCTGGCAGCATGCCCGCTCCAATGCGGAACATAACCTGAAAGCTCTGGGCCAGTGGCGCGATGCAGGGCTACCTGTGGTGACGGGCTGCCCCAGTTGCGCCCTCATGTTCCGGGTGGATCTGCCGGAATACTTCCCCGATGTGGCGGAAAAGTACGGCGCATGCAGCCTCGCGGACGCGCAGGAATTTCTGCTGGATGCTGTGGACAGCGGAGACCTCTCGCTGAAGGCCGATGGCAAACAGCAAATCCTGCCCGACCTCAAGCTGATCTACCACGCGCCCTGCCATCTGCGGGCGCAGGGCAACGGCCTGCCGGGGCTGGAACTGCTGCGCCGCCTTGACGGCGTGACCGTGGAAAATGCTGATGCAGGCTGCTGCGGCATTTCCGGCAGTTATGGCTTTAAAAAGGAAAAATACGACATTGCCCAGACTGTAGGCTCGGAACTTTTCGCCAAGGTACGCGAAAGCGGCGCTCAGGCGGCGGTTTCTGAATGCGGCACCTGCCGCGTGCAGATCACGCACGGTTCCGGCAAGTTCAGCCTGCACCCTGTCACAATTCTGCGGCAGCGGCTTGAAGCCCGCTAGGTTTTGGATTGCGGCAACTATGCCGCGCAGTTAAGCGCTTACAACACCCACTTGGCAGACGGTTCACCGTCTGCCAAGTGGGTGTTTGCAAAGTCCACACCTCAGGGAATCAGAAACAAGCTGCAATATTGCCGCGCCGTCTGACTCATATTTTCCGTGCATTGCTCCAATTGTCCAGGCGGGTTGCGACCAACCCAAAGGATACGCCATGACAGCCCAAAACAGCACCAGGGAATTCTGGAACAGCAGAGCCGAATCCTTTCCCCGCTATGAAGCCGGGGCCGACACCTACGAGGCCCGCATGCTCCAGCTGGCGCGCGATAATGGCGTGGATTTTCGGGACAAAACGGTTCTGGATGTGGGCTGCGGCAGCGGCATGTACACCATCCGGCTTGCGCAGGAGGCCGCATCTGTCACGGCAGTTGATATATCTGACGAAATGCTCCGTATCCTTATGCAGGATGCCGCCGCGCAGGGCCTTGCCAACATCCGCCCCGTGCTTTCCGACTGGGAGCACTTTGCCCTTGAGGAACGCTTTCAGATTGTTTTCGCTTCCATGACCCCGGCCCTGAGCGATGACGCCGCCCGCGAAAAATTGCAGCACTATGCTCTGGAGCAGGTGGTCTTTATGGGCTTTACCGAACGCAAAACCTCGGATGTCATGGCCGGGCTGTACACGTACTACGGTATCACGCCGCCGCAATTTGCCGATGCCCCCGACATGCGCGCATGGCTTGAAGGCTGCCGCATTCAGTACACCGCGCTGCCTGTTGACGGCCAGTGGGTTGTGCCGCACACCCGTGATAAGCTGCTGGGAGCCTGCGCCACCAACCTGCGCGCCCGTGGCGCGGAACCGGATATGGCCCATCTTGCCGCGCATCTTGAGGGATTTCGCAACCAGAACGGGGAATATGTGGAGCGCACGGAATATTCCCTTGAAATGCTTATCTGGCGTACATCCTGACCACGGCGCTCATCCGCCGGATACTTAAAGAACTTCTGGCTGAGCGTAGAACTACCATCCCCACCGCCGAACCACTGCCTGCATTTCTGCCGTATATGCCGCGCATAAGCCGTGCGCCCGATCTTGCCGCTGTATCTCTTACGCGGGTTGGCGTGTTCACGGTTTGCAGTTTTTACACTACTGCTCCTATTTTGATACAATTTTGAATCAAACTCTCCCTGCACCGCCATACATATCTTTGCGGCATGCAGGGCTGAGCATACTTGAAGAATAAGCCCTCTTGCCTCCCCCACTGGCTGAACTGCCCGATCAGATGCATTCTTGCCTGAACCGCCACCATCCTCCCCCACACTGCTCTCAATTCGCCCCTTTTTTTGTGATTAATCCCTACCCCCGCCCCATTTACCTGATGGGCCGGGCTTTCGCATTCATGGGCAGTCAGTGCTGACCTGCCTGCTTTCCTCTGCCGCGTCCATCACAGAGCGCCCCAAATGCAGCCCAGTCTGCCCCCGCATATTCACGCTTGGTGATTTCTCTGCAACACGTTCCCAATTTCAAACAAATTTGTATCGCCGATTCACGACCAAAATTTTTCTTCAAATAAAAACCTATTATTAAAGAAACTTACAGAGAACAGAGTTTTTTCTGCACCGTGGGCCATCTTAACAATTTTGTATTGATTGTGCATGCAGATTATAAAATTAAGCAATAATATTGAATATTTAATCTAACGGCACGGTTTCTGCACAAAGAGGGACAAGCGCAACGAGCGCGGGAACATCAAACCCAGAGGGAATCTCATGCGTCAGGTAGCTATTTACGGCAAGGGCGGCATCGGCAAGTCCACCACCACACAGAACCTTAACGCCGGTCTTGGCGAAATGGGCAAGAACATCATGATCGTGGGTTGCGACCCCAAGGCCGACTCCACGCGCCTTATCCTGGGCGGCCTTGCCCAGCAGAGCGTGCTCGATACCCTGCGCGAAGAGGGTGAAGACATCGAGCTGGATCTGGTGCTCAAAAATGGCTTCAAGGGCATCCGCTGCGTGGAATCCGGCGGCCCCGAACCGGGCGTTGGCTGTGCCGGGCGCGGCATCATCACCTCCATTGGTCTGCTGGAACGCCTTGGCGCCTACACAGAAGACCTCGACTACGTGTTCTATGACGTTTTGGGCGACGTTGTGTGCGGCGGTTTCGCCATGCCCATCCGTGAAGGCAAGGCCCAGGAAATCTACATCGTGGCTTCGGGCGAAATGATGGCCCTCTACGCCGCCAACAACATCTGCAAGGGTATCAAGAAGTACGCCAACACCGGCGGCGTGCGCCTTGGCGGCATCATCTGCAACAGCCGCAAGGTTGATGGCGAAGCCGAGCTTGTCTCTGCCGTTGCCAAGGAAATCGGCACCCAGATGATCCACTTCGTGCCGCGCGACAACATGGTGCAGCGCGCCGAAATCAACAAGCAGACCGTTATCGAATTCGACCCCACCTGCGGACAGGCCGACGAATACCGCTCCCTGGCCCAGAAGATCGACGGCAACGACATGTTTGTTATCCCCAAGCCCCTCTCCCAGGAAAGGCTCGAAGAGCTGCTCATGGAACACGGCTTGATGGACGCCTAATCACCCAGCACGAAACGGAGAACAGCTATGCAGATGATTCGCACGATTATCCGGCCCGAAAAAACCACCGAGGTTCTCTCCGAGCTGCTGGCAGCGGGTTTTCCCGCCGTTACCAAGCTTGATGTGGTGGGGCGCGGCAAGCAGAAAGGCATCATGGTGGGCGATATCCAGTATGATGAAATTCCCAAGCAGATGCTCATGCTTGTGGTCAGCGACGAAGACAAGGACGATGCCATCCGCGTTATCCTGCGCGTGGCAAAAACTGGCGATGGTCACTTTGGCGATGGCAGAATCTTTGTTTCAAGCGTCAGCGAGGCCTGGACCATCAGCAGCGGCAAGTCCGGCCTGTAGGAGGCTCCCATGCAGGAAGTAGTTGCAATGGTTCGAGCCAACATGGTGGCGGCGACAAAGAACGCCCTGTCCAAGGCCGGATGCCCCTCATTCTCATGCACCAAGTGCCTGGGACGCGGCAAAAAAGGCATGGATCCCGCCACCCTGCGCATGGTTATGGAAAGCGGCGAGCTGCCGCGCACTCCGGCGGGCGAATCCCTGACCGAAGTGGGCAGGCTGATCCCCAAGCGGTTGTTCAATATCTGCGTTCCCGATGAAAAGGTCGAAGCTGTGGTCAAGGCCATTATAGAGGCCAACAGCACCGGCCACCCCGGCGATGGAAAGATCTTTGTGATGCCGGTGGAAGAATCCTATGTGGTTCGCACGGGCGAGCGCGCTGACGCATAAGGAAGGTATGTATGAGTATTGACGCCAACGCAGTAGTGCTTGAGCGCTACAACGCCAAGGTCTTCAAGAACCGCAAGGAGCACATGCTCAAGGTCAATCCTGCGGAAGACCAGATTATTATCGCCAACACGCGTGCCATTCCCGGCATCATGACCAACCGGGGCTGCTGTTACGCTGGCTGCAAGGGCGTTGTGCTCGGTCCCATCAAGGACATGGTTACGATCACTCACGGCCCTGTGGGCTGCGGCTTCTACAGCTGGGGCACGCGCCGCAACAAGGCCAAGGCAGAGGGGGACGCCCCCAACTACATCCAGTACTGCTTTACCACGGACATGCAGGAACCGGACATCGTCTTTGGCGGCACCAAAAAGCTCAAGAAGGCCATTGATGAAATCATGGAGCTTATGCACCCCAAGACCATCATGATCGCCGCCACCTGCCCTGTGGGCCTGATCGGCGACGACATCCAGGCCGTGGCCGCAGAAGCTGAAAAGGAATACGGCATCCGCTGCGTGGCTTACAGCTGCGAAGGTTATAAGGGCGTAAGCCAGTCGGCGGGCCACCATATCGCCAACAACGGCCTTATGAAGCGCGTTATTGGTACTGGCGATTATGAACCCGCCACCAAGTATTCGGTCAACATCCTTGGCGAATACAACATCGGCGGCGACGGATGGGAGCAGGAACGCATCCTTAAAAAGATCGGTTACGAAGTGGTTTCGGTGTTCACCGGCGATGGTGAAGTGGAACGCATCGCCAGCTCGCACAAGGCCAACCTGAACCTCGTGCAGTGCCACCGCTCCATCAACTACATCGCCGAAATGATGAAGACCAAGTACGGCGTGGACTGGCTCAAGGTCAACTTTATCGGTCTGGAAGGAACAGTTCAGAGCCTGCGCGACATGGCAGCCTACTTTGGCGACCCCGAGCTTGCGCAGCGCACCGAACAAGTCATCGCCGAAGAACTGGCCGAGGTGCAGGATCAGATGGCGGCCTACAAGGCCCGCCTCAACGGCAAAACCGCAGCCCTTTTTGTGGGCGGCAGCCGTTCACACCACTATCAGGGTCTGTTGCAGGACCTGGGCATCAAGACCGTGCTTGCCGGGTACGAATTCGGCCACCGCGACGACTACGAAGGCCGGGAAATCATCCCCAACATCAAGGACGACGCGGACAGCAAGAACATCGAACACATCACGGTGGAAAAGGACGAAAAGAAGTATCACGCCTACCTTACCCAGGAACAGTACGACAAGCTGGCCGCCGAGATCCCGCTTGAAAAGTACCACGGCATGATACGCGACATGGACGAGGGCACCTACGTGGTTGACGACCTCAACATGTACGAAGCTGAAAAATTTATGGAAATCCTCAAGCCCGACATGTTCTTCTCCGGCATCAAGGACAAGTACGCGCTGCAAAAGGCCGGGACCCTCTCGCGCCAGCTGCACAGCTACGATTACAGCGGGCCTTACGCGGGTTTCAAGGGTGCAACGCAGTTCGGTTACGACCTCTGCATGGGTTACTTCACCCCCGCGTGGCACATGGTAACCCCGCCCTGGAAGAACCGCGCCACCCTGCAAGGAACTGTGGGAGAATAGTATGCTTGACCTCACCCCAAAGACACATGTGAACAGATCGGGCGTTCTTATCAACCCGTGCAAGACCTGTCAGCCTGTTGGCGCATTGTTTGCCGCCCTGGGCGTGCGTAATTGCATGCCGTACAGCCACGGATCGCAGGGTTGCGCTTCTTACCACCGCACCTACCTTACGCGTCACTTTAAGGAACCCGCCATTGCCGTCACCAGCTCCTTTACCGAAGGCGCGTGCGTGTTCGGCGGCGGCCCCAACATCCGCCAGGGCGTCAAGACGGCCTTTGAAGTCTACAATCCGGACATCATTGCCGTGCATACCACCTGTCTTTCTGAAACCATCGGCGATGACCTCAAGACCTACATCGACGACATGGAAATTCCGGACGACAAGATCGTGGTACACTGCAACACGCCGAGCTATGTTGGCTCGCACGTGACGGGTTTTGGCAACATGATGGCCGGGTTCATCAAATACCTTGCCGCCAAGGGCAAGACCACGGAAACCGTGGCGGTGTTCCCCGGTTTCGTGAACCCCGGCGACATCCGCGAGTACAAGCACCTTGTGAACCTGATGAAGCTCAAGTCCATCATGTTCCCCGATTGCAGCAACGTCATGGATGCGCCCATGACCGGCGAATACAAGATGTATCCCGATGGCGGCACCACGGTTGAAGAAATCCGCGACCTCGGCTCGTGCCGTAAGGTTCTGGCTCTTGGTCGCCTGACCAGCGAGGAACCCGCAGCCCAGCTCAAGCGCAAGTGCGGCGTGGATTACGACCTGCTGCCCCTGCCCATCGGTCTGGCGGATACCGATGCCTTCATCATGGCCATGGCAAACCTCAACGGCGGCGAAGTTGACCCGCTCATCGATGAAGAACGCGGCCGCCTGCTCGACCTCATGCTGGACGCAAACCCGTACTTCTACGGCAAAAAGGTTGCCGTGTACGGCGACCCCGACACAGTGCTTGGCATGACCCGCTTCTGCCTCGAACTGGGCATGATCCCCAAGTATGTGCTCACCGGTACGCCCGGCGAAACCTTCGTCAAACTGTCCAAGGCCATGTTCAAGGAATACGGCAAGGAAGAAGAGTGTCAGGCCTTTGCCGCCAAGGACCTCTTTGACCTGCACCAGTTCATCAAGGAAGAACCCGTTGATCTCTTGCTCGGCAACTCTCACGGCAAGCAGATCGCCAAGGCCGAGGGCATCCCCCTGGTTCGCGCCGGTTTCCCGGTGCTTGACCGCTACGGACACGCCTCGCTGCCCATGGTCGGCTACCGTGGCGCGTTCCAGCTCGCCACCAGGATAGCAGATACGCTCATGGAAGAGTTTGACCGCAATTGCGCCGACGAAGACATGGATCTGATTATGTAAGACGGCTCAAAGCCGCAATAGGGCCGGGGGGGGGCACCCCCCCCCCGCCCTTGCAAGGGGGTTCCCATGGCTATGGAAATACTTGAAGAACGCCGTACGTCCATCAAGGAAAAGGGAAACAAGGGCGGGGGCTGCTGTAGCGGCGACGGCCTGCGTTGCGATACGGCCAGCGTGGCCGGTTCCGTGAGCCAGCGGGCCTGCGTGTACTGCGGTGCGCGCGTGGTGTTAAACCCCATTACCGACGCCTTTCATATCGTGCACGGCCCCATCGGCTGCGCCAGCTACACCTGGGACATTCGCGGCAGCCTCACCAGCGGGTCGGAACTGTTCCGCAACAGTTTTTCCACTGACTTGCAGGAAAAGGACATCGTCTTTGGCGGCGCGGAAAAGCTCACCCGCGCCATTGACGAGGCCATAGCCAACTATTCGCCCAAGCTCATCTTTGTGTACGCCACCTGCATCGTGGGCGTTATCGGCGACGATGTGGAAGCCGTGTGCCGCAATGCGGAAAAAAAGCACGGCATCCGGGTGATCGCGGTCAAGGCTCCGGGCTTTTCGGGCACCAAGTCCACGGGCTACCGCATGGCCTGCAACGCCCTTGTGCAGCTTATGGAGCCGCATAAGGAACAGCCAAAGATCAAGGGCGTCAACATTCTTGGCGACTACAACCTTGCAGGCGAAATGTGGATCATCCGCAACTACCTGCGCGAGATGGGCATTCCCATTGTCGCCACGCTCACGGGCGATGCCGCGTACGAAACGCTCATCAAGGCCCCGGCTGCCCAGCTCAATATCGTGCAGTGCGCTGGCTCCATGATGTATCTGGCCCACCGCATGGAAGACGAAATGGGCGTCCCATGGATGCGCGCCAGCTTCTTTGGGGTGGAAGACACATCTACCGCCCTGCGGCAGGTGGCCGAGCGCCTCAATGACGACTACGCAAAGCGCAAGGCTGAAGCCCTTATCTCTGAACGCGGCACAAAGGCGGAAGCTTTTCTTGAACAGTACAAGCCGCACTTTGTGGGCAAAAAGGCCGCCATCTTTGTGGGCGGCGGCTTCAAGGCCATATCGCTCATCCGTCAGTTTAACGAAATGGGCATTGAAACCGTAGTGGTCGGCACCCAGACCGGCAAGCCTGAAGATTATGAAATCATTTCAAGCCTCGTTAACCCCGGCACCGTCATTCTGGACGATGCCAACCCCGCAGAGCTTGAAACCTTCATGAAGCAGAAAGGCGCGGATATTCTGGTTGGCGGCGTCAAGGAACGCCCCCTCGCCTACAAGCTCGGCATTGCCTTTTGCGACCACAACCACGAGCGCAAGCACGCTCTGGGCGGTTTTGAAGGCGTGGAAAACTTCACCCGCGAGGTGAACCTTTCCATCAACAGCCCTGTGTGGCAGTTCACGCGCAGCTCTGCCTCATTTGCCGAGGCAACGCAGGCGCAGGCCAGTCTGGTGCGTGAAGCACTGGCAGCAAGAGCAGCACATTTCTAGCACAGCGTAATCGGCTTGCACGCAGTTTGCCCGCCGCTGCGGCCCAAAGGCCGCCTGGAACAAAGGAGAAGACAATGAGCGCCAATCTTGTCAACCTGAATACAAATCCCTGCAAGATGTGCATGCCCATGGGTTCGGTGAGCGCCTTTTACGGCATCAGCAAGAGCATGAGCATTCTGCACGGTTCGCAGGGGTGCAGCACCTATATTCGGCGGCACATGGCAACCCATTACAATGAGCCGGTGGATATCGCCTCCTCTTCGCTTACGGAAGAAGGCACGGTCTTCGGCGGCACCAAGAACCTGCTCAAGGGGCTTGAAAACCTCATCAAGCTCTACAATCCCGAGGTGATCGGCGTTTCCACCACCTGCCTTGCCGAAACCATCGGCGAGGACGTGCCCGCCATCATCAAGCAGTTCAAGGACGAACACCCGGAAGTGACGGCCACCATCATTCCCGTGGCCTCGCCGGGCTACAGCGGCTCTCAGTACGAAGGATTTTTCCGCGCATTGCACGCCATTGTGCGCCACGTGCCCATGAACGACGCACCCAATAACGTGGTCAACATCATCACCGGGCACCTCTCTGCGGCGGATACCAGAGCCCTCAAGCTGCTGCTCGACGCCAGCGGCCTCGAATACGTGCTGCTGCCCGACCTTTCGCAGAATCTTGATGGCGGGCATGAAGACGACTATAACAGGCTGCCCCAGTATGGCACCACGCTTGCCCGCATCGGCCTCATGGCTGGCGCGCGCATGACTCTTGAACTTGCGCCCTTCTGCCCCGAGGGTTATTCCCCCGGCGCGTACCTGCGCGATACTTACGGCGTACCGCTGCTGCGCATGAACCTACCCGTGGGCCTGCGTGATACCGACGCCTTTGTAGCCACGCTTGAAGCCCTTGGCGGAACCATCCCCGCCACTGTACGTGAAGAGCGCGCCCGCTACCTTGACGCCATGATCGATGCGCACAAGTATAACGCCCAGAGCCGCGTTGCCGTATTTGGCGAGCCGGACATGGTGCTGGCCCTTGTGCGCGCCTCGTGCGAAAATGGGGCTGTCCCCGTGGTGGCCGCCACCGGCAGCCGCTGCGCCGCCTTTGAAAAAACGCTTGCGCCTGACATGGCTCAGGCTACGGAAACCCAGTTCAGCGGCGATTACGACATTCTGAATTTTGCAGACTTTGCCGCCATTGAAAACGCCATGCTGGCGCGCAAGGCCAACCTCATGCTGGGTAATTCCGATGGCCGCCGCATTGAGGAGCGCCACCACGTTCCGCTGCTGCGCTACGGCTTTCCCATCCACGACAGGGTCGGCGGCCAGCGCACACGCATGCTCTTCTATGATGGCTCGCTCAGCCTCATGGAAGCCACGGCAAACGCCATGTTGCAGTTCACCGAGGGCAGCTTCCGCGAGGAGCTTCTCAACAAATACTTCAAGGATGAAGCCGTCATGGAAGCTGATGCCTCCCGCATAGAAGTTGCGGCCCCGGCCATGGAGCCTCTTGTGCCTGTAACAGCCCCTTCAGCCGTCCATGCCGCTGGCAGCGCCGCCTCCGTCAATGCCGAGCGCACCAAGTCCCACCCATGTTTTTCCTGTGGGGCCTGTGCCACCTCGGCGCGTCTGCATCTGCCCATCGCGCCCAAGTGCAACCTGAGCTGTAACTACTGCCTGCGCAAGTACGACTGCGTTAACGAAAGCCGCCCCGGCGTCACCACCGCCGTGCTCACGCCCGCACAGGCTTTTGACCACTTTATGAAGGTTAAGCGCGACATGCCCAACCTTACGGTTGTGGGCATCGCCGGCCCCGGCGACACGCTGGCCAATCCCGAGGAAACCTTCCGCACGCTGGAGATGATCCGCAAGGAAGACCCCAATATCACCTTCTGCATGTCCACCAACGGTCTGGCCCTGCCGGAATACGTGGAAGACATGAAGCGCGTGGGCGTAAGCCACGCCACCGTGACCATCAACGCTGTTGACCCCGCCATTGGCGCGCAGATTTACAAGTTTGCCATGTATCGTGGCAAGAAATACACGGGCGAAACCGCAGCCGCCCTCTTGCTGGCAAACCAGATGGCGGGCCTGCGCGCCCTCTCCCAGGCGGGCATAGTGAGCAAGGTCAACACGGTGCTGCTCAAGGGCATCAACGACGGGCACATCCCGCAGGTAGTGGAAACCGCGCGCGAGCTGGGCGCTGTGATGACCAACATCATGCAGCTCATCCCGGTCAAGGGCAGCGTTTTTGAAAACATGCCCCTTGTGAGCAACAAGGAACTCATGGACATGCGCCGCAGCTGCGAGCCCACGCTCAAGCAGATGTACCATTGCAAGCAGTGCCGCGCCGATGCCGTGGGCCTGCTGGGCGACGACAAGTCCATTGAGTACCGCCCGCCCGTGGCCGAAAAGGCCCCCGCTGCGGAAGAAACCAAGCCCGCCGTGGCCCGCAAGATACGCATTGCCGTGGCTTCCAAGACAGGCATGACAGTTGATCAGCACTTTGGTCAGGCCGAACAGTTTTACATCTACGAGAGCGACGGCGACGCAGCCAGCTACGTGGAAACCCGCAGTGTTTCCAAATACTGCAACGGCATGGACGACTGCGGCGAAAAGGCCGGGCGCATGGCGGGCATTCTGGCCGCCGTGGACGACTGCAAGGGCGTGCTGGCCCTGCGCATAGGCGAAAGCCCGCTGAAAAAGCTTGAGACCAAGGGAATACGCGTGTTCACCCTCTATGAAAATGTGGACAAGGCCGTGAATGACGCCGCCAGGGCGCTCTGCGGATAATTCCGGCCCAATCCTACGGCCTGACCGGAGGCAAACCGGTCAGGCCGGGGCACACGCCATCTTTGCCAAGAGGTTATTTCCATGCCGCAACTGGTGGACAGAACGCTCTGCCTGCTCTACCGGGTGCTGCCAGCCGCGCACTCGCAAGAGGAAAGGCAGACCGCAGACGCATTTGCGCTCTGGGCCGGGGAATGGATCGACCTCATGCACCACATGGGTTTTGTGGTCGAAATTCCCCCAGACCTGCAATTTGCAGCAGCCAGCACCAAGGCCCGCCGCACGGGCAAACGCCCGAACCTTAACGGGCCGTGGTCGCGCCTGAGCGGTTGCTGTGACGCTCTCTATACCTTCGAAACGGAACTCTGGCCGCGCTTTGCCGCCATCAAGGATATGGTGGAGTTCTGCCCGGGCGACCACGCGGGCTGCGCCACGGCACTTGCCGTGCTGTGGCTGCTCAAGGGCGGCCTCCGGGTGGCGGGCTGCATTGGCGGCTCTGCCCTGCACGGCCCCGATGCCGGACCTGCCCTGGAAGAAGTGGCCCTGAGCCTGTACGCCCAGGGTCTGGAGACAGACCTGACGCATCTGGACAAACTGCCTGAAGCAACAGCTCTGCTCAGGGAGGCAGGCCAGGAAGTTTCCCACCACAAGGCCGTGCTGGGCGCGGATATCTTTGCTGTAGAATCCGGCATCCATGTGGACGGCATTGTCAAAAAGCCCTTTCTGTACGAGCCATATGCTCCAGCCACTGTGGGGCTTGAACGCCAGATTGTGGTAGGCAAGCACTCAGGGCGTGTTTCGTTGCGCATCAAGGCCCGCCAGCTTGGTTTGAACTTGCCGCGCACGGCGGAAGAACATATGCTGGAACTGGTTCAGCAGCTTGCCGAGCGCCAGCAATGCAGCCTGACCGATGCCCAGTTTCTCGACCTGTGTCACACATGCCATCCCCCCGAATCCTTGTCTTCTGCCCGAACGGACTGTTGCGGTCTTTCGGGCGCAACGGTTTCTGTGGAGGTGGGCCATGCCTGAGATCATTATTGTCGACACCACACTGCGCGACGGCGAGCAGGCTCCCGGTTTTGCATTTCCCCCTGCCCTGAAAATCCGCCTTGCCGCCATGATGGACGAAGCTGGCGTGGACCAGATCGAGGCGGGCGTCCCCGCCATGGGTGAAAACGAAAAGGCCACCATCCGCTCCATCCGCGAGGCCTGTTCCAATGCCCGCGTTTCCACCTGGAACCGCCTGCGCGAAAGCGATGTGCGCCACTCCTTTGACTGCTCCCCGCATATCATTCATCTGTGCTGCCCGGTTTCTGACCGGCAGATCAAGGACAAGCTCAAAACCACCCGCGCCGAGGTAATGGCCTCCCTTGCCAAGTGCGCGGCACTCGCCGCAAGCCGTGGCGCGGAAGTGACAGTTGGCTTTGAAGATGCCTCCCACGCCTCGCCCGACCAGTTGCGCGAAGCGGCAAAGGCGGCGCGTCAGTGCGGCGTGGTGCGGGTGCGGCTCAGCGATACCGTGGGCTGTTACACGCCAGACAAGGTCTGGCGGGCCGTGCGCATGCTGCGCGAGACAGGCGTGGATGTGGAAATCCACGCGCACAACGACTTTGGCATGGCTGTTGCCAATTCACTCATGGCTGTGAACGCCGGGGCGCGCTACGTCAATACAACGTTGTGGGGCATTGGCGAGCGGGCTGGCAACTGTGGGCTTGCCACCTTTACGGCGGCGGCTGCGCGGCTTGGCAATACATCCTGCGCGGTGGACGCGCGCAAGGCACTTGAACTGGAACGCCTTGCGGCCACGCTTTTGCCGCAAAAATCCATGAACGGCTGGGGCAAGCATTTGGGGTACAGCTATGGCACGCGCCCCTTTGGTCTTTAACGGCACAAGCGTCTTTTGTCCTCTGCCAGCGTTACACTGCGCCAGTTTTTTCGGTCGAGTACTATAAGAGTACACTCCCTCAAAAACAGGCTTGTCTTCCTTGGCAGAGAACAAAATCCATCTTGTGCTAAAACAAGTTTATCATAATTACGTCAGATAGATGTTATTTTTAATAATTACATCACTCGTTGCCGCTAACACTCTGGACGCCCAAGCATATGGAGATCGCCATGAAATGCGACTGCATTGCAGTATTGGAAAATACAGATAATTCAATCACCTCAATGGAAAACTGCACCCACCTTTCCGTCTGGCAGCGCGACTGGAGCACGGGTAAGGGCTGGCATGCCTGTGATCCCGTGCCCTTTTCTCTTGAAGGCTGCGGCACCCTGCCCCAGATGCGCGATCGGCTGCGCCAACTGGCCCTTCTGCTGCCCGCAGAGGCGGCCATAGCCGGGGCCAGTATTTCCGGTCTTGCCTACAACGAACTCAGCCGCATGGGCTTTTGCCTGTGCGAGCTGGACGCATTCTCGCCCGATATTCTGGATGCCCTGGCCAGCGAGATTCTGGCTTCCGCCCAAGGGGAAGTGCAGGTTCCCACCGCGCCCACGCCCACGGATACGCCCGGCGTATACAGCATAAATCTTATGGAAGTGCAGGCCGCGCACCCGGAAATCACGTCAAAAAAAGCCCTGCGTCCCTTTTTTGCGTCCACGCCCTTTGTGGAACTGGAACTCATCTGCGGGCACATGCCCCCCTGGCTTGAGGAGCACATGCGCCAGCAGCGCCTGACATGCGCCCTCACCCGGCAGGATGACGGAACCGTCCGCGCCCGGATTTCGCATGCGCTTTGCGGCGAAACTGCGTCCAATGGACGTTAGGAGTCTATGTTATGGGTACCGCCCTGCAACTTGAAACTGTGGCCACGCCCTACGGCACCATCACAAACGTGCATGTGCTCTCCCGCTGGCCCGGCGGCGCGCCGCAGGATTGCCGCCTGCTGGCCGAAGATACCGTGCCCACGCCCCACGGCTGGCTCACGCCCCACCATGACCCGGAAGACGTACGCCGCAGCGGCGTCAAGAGCTTCAGCCTCTACCCCAACGGCATGTGGCGTAGTCTGGAACTGCAAGATCAAACAAGCATAAGCACCCCCCTTGGCGACATGCCCGCTGAATGGCTGGCATGGCACGGAAACGGGGCGCTCAAGCGTATTTTGCTGCGCAAAGGCAAGCTCAGCGGCTACTGGACAGAACAGGACGAGCGCAAACTGGCAAGCCAGATATCCCTTTCTCTACACGGGCAGGAAGTGAGCGCAAAAGTTCAAGGCCTGCGTTTCTACCCTTCAGGCGCGCTGGAAAGCGTCACCTTCTGGCCCGGCGAAACAATCCTGCTTGCCACCCCGCTTGGCCCCATGCCCGTGAGGTACGGCTGCGCCTTTTATGAGAGCGGCGCGCTGCGGAGCTGCGAACCGGCGCGGCCTGTGCATGTGCCGACCTCCACGGGGCAGATTGCTGCTTACGACCCCGCAGCCTCGGCCATCTGCGGCGACGTCAATTCCCTGTGCTTTGGTGAAGATGGCACGGTTTCCGGCCTTGTCACCGCCGCCTGCTCCCTGCGCTGGCAGCAGGGCGCGGAGCAGAAATGCATGTCGCCGCGCCTGGAAAAAGATCAGCTCACCATGCTGCGCACCGTGGTTGTTCCCTTGCGGGTGGAATTTCTGCCCAATGGGCTGGTGCGCATGGACGATGGCAAGCAGATCATGCAGGCCCCGGCGCAGGGCATAACTGTCGGGCCTTTTGTGGCTCTGCCCGACATGCGCGAGAACAGCTGAGGTTTTGCGCAACAGCAGCAATCCTGTTATAATTACAATCAGTTGGGCGGGCCTCCTGCTGCCGCAAACATTGTTGCGGCAGTGCGTCTTGCGCAGTATATGGTCACAGTGCTAGATTGCTGCAGGAGGCCGCATGGAAGTTCCTTTGCTCTATGAAATCGTCATTATTTTTCTTCTTTCAATTTTCGTCACCATCGTCTGTAACAAAATAAAACTGCCCGCCACCGTGGGCTTTCTGCTTACAGGCGTTTTGTGCGGCCCGTCCCTGCTGGGTATCGTCAAAGACATGCAGGCCATTGACCATATTGCTGAACTCGGCGTTGCCATGCTGCTGTTCACAATAGGCATGGAACTTTCCGGCGAGGCCCTCAATCGGCTGAAACGGCCCGTTTTTCTGGGCGGCAGCCTGCAAATCGGCCTGACGGTTCTTGCTGTGGCAGGTATTGCCATGCTGCTGCGCGATGCCACCTACCAGAAAGGCCTTTTCTGGGGCTGTCTGGTGGCGCTTTCGTCCTCGGCCATCGTGCTGCGCATTTTGCAGGAGCGCGGGGCCACCAACACGCCCACGGGCCGCCTTTCCCTCGCCATCCTTGTTTTTCAGGACATTATGGTAGCGCCCATGCTGCTGGCGGTGCCGCTGCTTGCGGGCACGCTTGAGCTTTCGCTCCAGGGCGCGGTGTTCTCCACCCTGCGTGTGGTGGCGGTGCTGGGCGGCGTGCTGCTGTTTGCCCGCTTTGGCCTCAACAGGCTTATGGAAGCCGTGGTGCGCACCCGCACGAGGGAAATACTGCTGCTCTCCACCCTTGGCCTGTGCCTCGGCATGGCCATGCTGACCAATCATCTGGGCCTTTCGCTCTCGCTCGGAGCTTTTTTGGCCGGTTTGATGCTCGCACGCTCGGAATACAGCATGAGCGTTATTTCGGGTATTTTGCCCTACCGCGACGTTTTCATGAGCCTGTTTTTCATCTCGGTAGGTATGATGCTGAATCTGGAGTTTTTTTTACAGCACTTTGTCGCCATTATTGTTCTGACAGCGCTGTTCATCGTCATAAAATCCCTGCTCACCCTGCCTTCGGTGCTGGTGCAGGGCTATCCCCTGCGCGCTGCCATTGTTACGTCCCTTTCCCTGGCGCAGGTGGGCGAATTTGCCTTTGTTCTGGCGGCATCTGGTCTGGCTGCCGGGCTGTTCGACATGAACGCCTACCAGACATTCCTTGATGTCAGCGTGCTCACCATGATGCTGACCCCCGGCCTTATGGCTGTGGCCCCGCTTCTCGCCGACAAGGTTGCAGGCAAACGCAACGAACGGATGCTCGCCAAAGCCGAAGATCACGAAGGCGCCTGCGCCATGGAAGACCACCTGATCATTGTGGGCTTTGGCATCAGCGGCAAACACCTGGCCCATGTGGCCCGTGAATCCGGCGTATGTTATACCATCCTTGAAATGAACCCCGAAACCGTTACCCGCTACCGGCACAAGGAACCCATTTCGCACGGCGACGCTTCGCAGCCAATCGTTCTGGAGCATCTGGGCGTCACCAAGGCGCGTGTGCTCGCCATCGTCATTTCGGACCCGGCTGCTGTGCGCTCCATTGTTATTGAAGCCCGGCGGTTCAACCCCAACCTCCACATCATTGCGCGCACCCGCTTTGTGAGCGAGGTGGCCCCCCTGCGCGCGCTTGGCGCGGACGAAGTGATCGCGGAAGAATTTGAAACCTCCATTGAGGTTTTCAGCCGCGTGCTGACGCGCTATCTGGTTCCCCGTCAGGACATAGATTCCTTTGCCGCGCGTATCCGGCAGGAGAATTACCGCATGATCCGCCGCATGAGCGCATCGGTAAACTCGCTTGATTCCATGGTCAGCCGCCTGCCGGAAATGGGCGTTCAGGCCATGCGCCTTGCCGCCGCCTCGCCCCTTTGCGGCATCAGCCTTGCCCAAAGCCAGATGCGCCGCAAATATGGCGTAACGGTTATTGCCATTCTGCGTGACGGCGCAACCCAGGCATCGCCGGAACCCAACGACCAGTTCCAGGCCGATGACGTGGTGTACCTGTTTGGCAAAACAGATAAACTTCTGGCAATAGCCCCGCTCTTTTCCGGCCCATTGCGCGAATCCGGCAAGGAAACCAGCCCTCCGCCCAAGGCTGCCTAGCGCATTTCACAATTGCTGCGACAAAGGAGGCGGGGCTTGCCCTGCCTCCTTTTAATTGCCAAACTCAGCAAGGTATTAGCGCTACTTGGGTAAAAGATTCTGCCAAACCGGGGCTGGGAACTTGCGCATTTTGCCATTGCCGTCTATTAAAACTGATTACAGATATACTAACGGGAGCAACCCAAAGGGCTGCCCGCTGATAATCCGCCCTCTTGCGGTATGGATGTACTATGCTTGACGACAGACTGATGCGCGCCATGTTTGGCGAATCACGCAGCATCGCCATTATCGGCGCCAAGGACAAAGCCGGACAGGCCGTGGACAGGGTCGGGCGCTATCTGCTGGAGCAGGGATACACGATTTTTCCTGTCCATCCCGTGCGCAAAACCGTTTGGGGGCTGCCTGCGGCAACCTGTCTTGCGGAACTGCCCGGGCCGATGGATATCGTCAATCTGTTTCGCGCGCCGGAATACTGCCCCGCCCACGCGCAGGAAGTACTGGATCTGCCCTGGAAACCAAAAGTTTTCTGGATGCAGCTTGGCATACGCTCGATCGAGGCACGTCAACTGTTAGCCCGTACAGGCATGACAGTGGTTGAAGATTCCTGCATCATGGTGGAACACGAGCGCCTCATGCGCCCCTCGCTCACTTTTTAAGGCCAAGGATTATAGCCCATGTCTGCCGCTCACGGAGAATCTGTTTTCAACTGCCGCATGTGCGGCCACTGCTGCGAAGGAAGAGGCGGCATTGTCGTTAGCCCCACAGACCTGATCCGGCTGGCAGCGCACATGCAGCAAGCGCCGGAAGCAGTGGCGGAGAACTATTGCGAGCGCATTGGCGGCAAGCTCAAAATTCGCTGCGGCGAAGACGGCTACTGCGTATTTTTTCGCCAGGGCAGCGGCTGCGGCGTGCATGAGGGCAAGCCTTCAATCTGCCGCGCATGGCCCTTTTTTCGCGGCAATATCGAAGACCCGGCCAGCCTTGCCATGGCCAAGGAATTCTGCCCCGGCATCGAAACTGGCGCGCTGCATGCGGATTTTGCGCGCGAAGGCCGCGACTATCTGCGCGAAAACGGTCTGCTTGCTTCCGATGCCACCTGTGAAGCCAATGCGCTTATCCTGAAGTAATCATGCGACGCCGCCCCCGCCAGATATCGTTGAAAGAATGCTACGACATTCTCAAGCTTAAAAAGGACGCCGATACGGCTGACCTCAAGCGGGCCTACCGGCGTCGCGCTTTTGAGCTGCACCCCGATCTCAACCCCGGCAACCCCGATGCCAGCCGGGAATTTCAGCTGCTGAACGAGGCCTATGTGGCCCTTTCCGCCATACTCAAACATGAGGACGGCGTACGGGCTTCAACCGAGGCCAGCAGGGCTGCGCAGGCAGAGAGCAAGGCGCGGGCCGCAAAGGAAGAACCCACTGACGACAGGGCTGAGCAGAAGACCCAGGCTGAAAATGCCTCTCAGGGTAGTACCGGGCAGCAGGCGGGCTCTGACGCACAAGAAGCCAGCTCTGGCGCGGCTGACGCTGCTGCCGGGGCGCAGGCCTCAGCCGAGGCCGGGAAGGCTCAAAAAGATCAGGAGCAAGAGCGGCAAGAAAGCAAAACCGCAGGCCCAAAAAACGCGCAGAACGGCTATTCAGAACATGACGTGCTGCGCGACCTGCTCACAGATCCCTTTGCCCGCCGCGTTTTTGAAGATATTTACAGCGAACTGAACCGTCAGCATCAGGAAGAAGCGCCCCCCCAGCAGGAAGCGCCTTACCAAAAAGAGGCGCCCTCTTTTGGCCAACCCAAGGAAAAACCGGCGGCGGAAAAGCGCAATGTAAAACTGCACAAGAGCAATCTGGCCTGGGGTACGCCCAAGTGGAACAAAGACCACAGCAAGGGCGTTACCGGCATGGTCAAGGGCTGGCTGCGCCGTCAGATTGATGAAGAACAAACCCTTGCACTGCCCTCGGCCAACCTTGCGCCCGGCAAACGCATTCGCCTGCAAATACGTCAGGCCCTTTCAGGCGAGCTGAAAACGGTCGAAGTCACCCTGCCGCCGGATTTTGCCGTGGGCAAACCCATTCGGTTGCGCGGGCTGGGCAAACGCGTGGGGCCGTGGCAAGGCGACTTGTACCTGATTATCACCAACGAATGATCGAGCGTTTTAATGCGCACCGCAAACGAAAAGAGACCCCGTGGGGTCTCTTTTCGTTTGCGGTAGTCTGCTGGGCGAAAGTGTCTTGTAGGTGCTATTCCTTTTCCACATGAAAGCCAAAGTCGCCATCTTCCTCGCCGTCAACCACGTAGCGCAGGCGCTCATGAATGCTGTTGTCCTCGTTAAAGGTCAGCACAACGGGTTTGCGGCTGTACAGATCCTGCGGGCCGTTCACATATTCGTAAGCACTGATGATGACTTCATCCCCACGCTGGCAGGCACGGGCCGCCGCACCATTGAGTATGCAGCAGCGCGACCCTGGCTCGCCGTAGATAACGTAGGTGGAAATGCGCTGTCCGTTGCTCTTGTTCCAGATATACACAAATTCCAGCGGGTAGATGCCCGCCTCGCGGCACTGCTCCGGGTCAAGCGTCACCGAACCGTGGTAGTTCAGTTCGCACCCGGTAACACGAATGCAATGCAGTTTTGCCCGCAGTATTTGCAGCATGACAAACTCTCTTGCGCGGTTGGACGCGCCTAAAAAAAGGTCGCACAAGCGACCATGAATGATGCCGAATCCGGCAGTTGCCCGCCCCGCAGGGATTGCCAACACAGGGCAACCCCTCGCGCCGTCCGGTAGCGGCAAACGCATGAGCACGGTCTACAACAACTATGAAGCGCACCGCAAGCCTCACCGGGCGCGGCCCCGCCTTGGTCGCTATGCTCCGGGCCGCAAAAGCGGTGTGAACCTAAGCAGACGGCGCAAAAAAATCAATAGGCCTTGATGTACTCGTCCATATTTTCCGCAGAACAGTTGCGGCTGACCCAAAAAGCAGAGGCCCATACCATCAGGGCTGTGGCCTGCGTGTCGTCCAGGCTTTTGATCTTGGCCTCAAGGCTGGATTTGCTGGCCCCATGCCGCAGATGTACGCCGTTGATGTCGCAGGCATCCGTAACGCGCAGCAAAAGATACGAAAGCCGCGTATGGTCGGGCATGAGCTTCATATCCTTGTGGGCTTCCACAATGGTTTTCAGCTCCGCAGCACTAAAGATATGCTTGATGCCCGTGATTGCCCGAAAAAACGTGTCCACCGCCCAGGGAAGGATAAACTCCGCCCCCGCGCTCTTTGTGCGGAAATAGTCTTTGAGCCAGCGTTCCTGATCGTCGTTAATACGTGCTGCGACCTGCGGCATGATGCCCCCGATGTTGCGTGCGGCCTGGCGCAAGTTCGCCAAGCATCGTGTTACGCTATGTTTTCTTTTTGCGCTACACTACCTGCCCGTGAATTTCAAGATAAAATCTAGACTTTTTTCCAGAAACATTGTCTGGGCTTACCGCAGATCAGGCAGCGCTTATGGCAAATAGGCCAGATGCATGCTCCCTTGCCCCGCCCTGCTTGCCGCGCGCTGCCCTTGAATGTATCCATAACACACAGACAGAATAAAGGAGCTTACATGCAGGATGCCAGACAGGCTGCGCCTTCACAATTACAATCTACCACAGCACCCAAGAAGGACGCAATGCAGCAAAGCGCCGTGCGCGCAGCCCTGATCCGCATGCACGCAGCCACTGTTCTGTTTGGTATTTCTGGCATTTTTGGCAAATTGTGCCAGTGTTCCGCCATTGATCTTGTCTGGGGCAGGGCCGTGGTAGCAGTGGCCGCTCTTGGCTGCATCTGCCTTATCCGGCGTGATCCGCCATGGCATGGAATTACGGCACGCGACCTGACAGGCCTTGCCGTAAGCGGCATTCTGCTGACCCTCCATTTTGTTACATTTTTTATGGGCATAAAACTGGGCGGCATTGCGGTGGGCACGCTCGGTTTTGCGTGCTTTCCCGCTTTTACAGCCCTGTTTGAAGCCATAGCCTACCGCGAACGCCCAAGCTCCAGGGAATTGCAGTGCATTGGCATGGTGAGCATTGGGCTTGTGTGCCTGACGCCCTCGTTTTCGCTGGCTGATACTGCAACACACGGCCTGCTGTGGGGCATTGTTTCCGCTGCGGTTTACGGCCTGGTGGCCATAGCAAACAGGCACTTTGCCGGGGGAATGTCTGGCATGCAGACCTGCTGGTGGCAAAATACGGTAATAATCATCTGCCTTCTGCCCTTTGCAGCAGCGGATGTGCCGCACATCGCCGCGCTGGACTGGCTGTGGATAATCTGCCTGGGCCTGTTGTGCACCGCCCTCGCCTACAGCCTTTACGTAAGCAGCCTCACAGCCCTCAAGGCCCGGCAGGCAGCGGTTATTATCACGCTTGAGCCAGTCTACGCCATAATCGCAGCGTGGCTGCTCTTTAACGATGCTCCCGGTCTGGGCATTTTTGCAGGCGGCGCACTCATACTTGGCGCTGTGTTCAGACTCAGCAGACGATGATATAAGCGGCATTTTTGCTGTGTTTAAAATATTTGAGAAAAATAATCACATGAATACATACTGCAATACTGCATTTTCATTAAAATATTATTACAAATGATATAAAGTTTATATTGGATTTGACGATTTTTTAAACTAGTAAAAGTGATAATATTCTAGAGAGATGTGAAGTGTTAACGGAATGCTAATTTTTTTAACATGCGTTACCACCACATTATAATCATCATGGCTGCACGAGTTCACTGGAGGATATCATGCCACGCCTGTCATTCAAGAGTGTAAACACGGTATTAGCCACAATCATAAGCATTGTCTTGCTCATCGGCGTTTCAAGCCTTGTTATTTACGTTGGAAAATCTTCATATAATGTCGTCAACAAAACGTCTGTAGACGGCATGAAGATCATAAACAATGGCCTTATCGCCAACGTAAATGATTTGATCGATGCAAACATGAGTATGATCAAGGTCCCAGCCCAGAGCGGTCAGGCTAAAAAAGCCATCGAAGGCAACAGCGCCGAAATGGACGCCCTGATCAAAGCCCTTGTAAAAGAATACAAGGGCATCAACTCTATCTATGTTTTGAATGCTCAGGGTATCGCCGTATCAGGGGCGTCAAGCCAGGGAGAGTCCTTTATTGGCAATAATTATGGCGACAGGGGTTATTTCAAAATAGCTATGCAGGGCAAGGATGCCATTGACCCCAATATCATTGTTGCCAAAACCACCAAAAAAGAAGTCCTTGCCATTGCAACCCCAGTTTTTGGCGAAAACGGCAAGCCCGTTGGTGCTGTGTGCGTAACCATCAACTGGCTTGAATACATCAAAAGTCATGTTTTTAACATAACTGTTGCATCACATGGCTATGCATTTATTATTGATGCCAACGGTCGCGTTATCGCCCACCCCAATGCTGATACTCACATGAGCGATGTCAGCAAACTGGAGTTTGTAGTCAAGGCGCTCAAAATCAAGAACGGCTCTTTTGATTACGAATTTCAGGGTAAGGACAAGGTAATTGTTTTTCAGACCATTGAAAGAACAGGCTGGCTTGTCTGCACCTCCGCCTTTACAGACGATCTTGCAAAAGACGCCATTGAGCAACGCAACATTCTTATTCTCGTTGCCATCGGCATTTTTGTTGTATTGCTGGGCAGCATCGTATTTATGGTTCGCCGGATCATTACTGCCCCGCTGAAAAACATCATGGACTACAGCGCACAGATTGCGCACGGCGATTTCAAGGCCACGCTCACGGGCAATTATAGTTTTGAACTGGCTGAACTTGCAGGAAATTTCAAAGAAACGACAGCTGTGCTCAAAAACCGTCTGGGTTTTGCTGACGGCGTATTGCAGGGCATCACCTTCCCCACCCTGGTTGCAGATACAGACGTGCATATTACCTATGTAAATGATGCCATGGTCAAACTTGTAGGAAAAAGTGGCAAGCCCGCAGATTATAAGGGTATGACAGCGGCTGAATTTTTCTATGGGGATGCCAACAAGCGCACCATCTGTCATAAATGTCTGAGCGAGGGAGTGAACGCACATGGCATTGAAGCTGCAATGACCTTTGCAGACGGCCAGCACAAAAACCTGCGCATTGATGCCTCGCTGATCCGCGATCTGGACGGCAACATTGTGGGCGCAGTAACACTTGTGTTTGACCTGACGGAAATCAAAAAGCAGCAGGCCACCATCGAGCAACAGCGTGATGCCGTTGCCCAGGTGGCGCAGAACGCCAATGCCATCGCTGACAGGCTTTCCACAGCGACCGAAGAGCTTTCCACCCAGGTGGAACAGGCCAGCCGTGGCGCGGATCAGCAGACGCAGCGCGTTTCTGAAACTGCCACCGCCATGGAGCAGATGAATGCCTCGGTGCTTGAAGTTGCGCGCAATGCGGGCGGCGCGTCCGACACCACCATTAATGCCAAGCGCAAGGCGGAACACGGCGCAGAAGTGGTCAATAAGGTGGTGCAGGGCATCAACCAGTTGCACACGCAGGCTATGGGCCTTAAGACCGGTATGGCCTCGCTGGGCGATCAGGCCCAGAGTATCGGCCAGATCATGACCGTGATTTCAGACATTGCAGATCAGACCAACCTGCTGGCCCTTAACGCAGCTATTGAGGCGGCGCGCGCGGGCGAAGCCGGACGCGGATTTGCAGTTGTGGCCGACGAGGTGCGCAAACTGGCGGAAAAGACCATGCAGGCAACCCGCGAGGTTGGTTCCGCCATTCAGGGCATCCAGAATGGCACCACGCAGAACATTGATCAGGTCAACCAGACTGTAGACACCATCGAGCAGACTACTGAACTTGCCGGAACCTCCGGCGAGGCGCTCTCAGAAATTGTGGTGCTGGTGGATCAGGCTGCGGATCAGGCGCATTCCATCGCCGCCGCCGCAGAAGAACAGTCGGCCACCAGCGACGAGATCAACCGCGCCGTGGAACAGATCAATACCATCAGCTCTGAGACGGCCTCCGCCATGTCGCAATCTGCAAACGCAGTGACGGAACTGGCAAAGCAGGCGCAGGAACTCAAAAAGCTCATTGCGCAGATGGTTTCCTAAAAACGCACAAAGGGGGCAGTGCGCAAGCCTGCCCTCCCCTGCAACAAACTCAAAGCCCCTGAATGGTCTACCATTCAGGGGCTTTATCGCGCTCTGGCCCATGTACTCAGACTCGGCAACAATAAAACAGATCAGGCCCGCCTTCGTTCAATGCAGCACCTAACGTGCTGCCACTGGACGAAAACGGGCCTTTTTAAACCACCTGGCTTTGGTCTGTACAAAAAACATTCAAGACTGAAATTTCGTCCAGACAAAACAACCAGTGATGTGTACTAAATATCCTTGATCACATCCTGCATGCTGTAGAGCTTGCCGGGCTTCTGCCCTGCCATCCAGCCGGCGGCGCGGATAGCGCCACGCGCGAAATTCTCGCGCGAGTGGGCCTGATGGGTCACTTCAATGCGCTCCCCAGGTCCCATAAAGTACACGGTATGCACGCCCACCACATCGCCGCCGCGTATGGCCTGAATGCCGATCTGCTCCTTGGGGCGAGCGCCGATGATGCCGTCACGGGCGGAGCAGCGCACATCGTTGAGCTTCCAGTCGCGGGCCTCGGCAATGCATTCACCAAGGGTCAGGGCCGTGCCGCTGGGGCTGTCCTTTTTGCGGTTGTGGTGCAGTTCCACCATTTCAATATCATAATCTTCGCCAAGGGCCTTGGTGAGCTGGGGCAGGATGTTGAGCAGAACGTTCACGCCGATGCTCATGTTCGAGGCCCAGAAAATCGGGGCCTTGGCGGCAAGGACGCGCAGCTCATCCTTTTCTTCATCGGTAAAACCCGTGGTGCCGATCACAAGGGCATTGCCGGTCTGCGCCACGGCCTTGGCCGATTGCAGGCTCACCGCAGGCGCGGTGAAATCAATGACCACTGCCCCCGGGAGCTTGGGCAAGAGGGCCGCCAAGCTGTCGGAAACAGGGCAGGCAGCGCCCGCAAGAGCGGCTATGCGCTCCGGGCTGTCCACCAGCCCCGCAAGGGTGAACTGGGGGTCGGCTTCCACAAGCCCGCTGATGGTTTTGCCCATGCGCCCGCTGGCCCCGACCACAATAATAGAAGTGCTCATAGCTTCTCCGTTTCCGTTATTCCGGCTCAATGCCGGATTCACGCAACAGGTTTTTGAATTCCGTTTCATCCAGCACGGTTACGCCAAGGGAGCGCGCCTTGTCCAGTTTGCTGCCCGCCTTTTCGCCCGCAACCAGATAGTCCAGCTTCTTGCTGACAGCACCAAGTGGAACAGCCCCGGCGGCCTCGGCCCACTTTTGCGCCGTGCCACGCGGCACGCTGATGGTGCCCGTAAAGAGAATGGTTTTGCCAGCCAGCGGCCCTTCGGCAAGGGTTTGCGTGCCCTGAGCCGAATCTGCGCCCTTGGGCCACGGGCCGTTCTCCTTGAGCCGCGCAAGCTGCTCGCGGTTGGCTGGGCTGTCAAAGAAGTTGCGTATGGACGAAGCCACTTCCGGCCCCACATCGGGCAGGGCCAGCAGGCTTTCCACCGTAGCATTTTCCAGTTCGTCCAGATCGGCAAAGCGCGCCGCCAAGGTGCGGGCCGTCTGCTCGCCCACGTGGCGGATGCCAAGGGCGCTGATAAGCCTTTGCAGGGTCGCGGTGTGCCGGGCGCTTTCCAGCGAATCCACAAACTTTTGCGCCAGCACCTCGCCCATGCGTTCAAAGCCCAGCAGCTCCTGCACGGTGAGGCTGAACAGATCGGCTGGCGACTGTACGCGTCCGCTGGTCACAAGCTGCTCGATCCACTTTTGCCCCACGCCCTGAATATCAAGCCCGGCCTTGGAAACAAAGTGGGTTATGGAGCGCAGCCGGATGGCGGGGCAAGCCAGATTCTCGCACCGCCAGGCAGCCTCGCCTTCTTCGCGGTACACAGGTTGCCCACAGGCCGGGCATGTGCGGGGAAACTGATAAGGTTCAGCGCCTGCGGGCCGTTTATCCAGCACCGGGCCGACCACTTCGGGGATAACATCGCCCGCGCGCTGCACAATGACGGTATCGCCCACGCGCACGTCGCGCGCGCGGATTTCATCCTCATTATGCAGGGTTGCGCGCGAAACCATGACCCCCCCCACAGCCACAGGCGCAAGCATGGCCACAGGCGTAAGCGCCCCTGTGCGGCCCACCTGAATTTCTATGCCCTCAAGTAAGGTCTGCGCCTGCATGGCCGGAAACTTGAAGGCCACGGCAAAACGCGGCGCGCGCGCCGTAAAGCCGAGCGCCTCCTGGGCTTCAAGGTCGTTCTGCTTTGCCACGGCACCGTCAATTTCCATAGCAAATTCCGGCCTGTTCTCGCGCACCCAGTTCACATATTCTTCTACATCCTGCGGATTCGCACAGAGCTTGCCGTTTGGCGGCGTAAGAAAGCCGTATTCCCTAAGACGGGCCATCAGATCCGAATGCAGGCGGCAGGGCTGCGCCGGGGCCCACTGTGCATCACCGAGGCTGTAAGCAAGAAAACGCAGGGGGCGCGATTCCGTAACCGAGATATCAAGCTGACGCAGAGTCCCGGCGGCGGCATTGCGCGGATTGGCAAAGGTCTTTTGCCCCAGGGATTCCTGCCGGGCGTTGAGGGCGTCAAAATCCTTTTTAAACATCACCACTTCGCCGCGTACTTCAAGCCGCGCGGGAAACGGCCCTTCGCCCCTGAGATGCAGAGGCACGGTGCGGATGGTGCGCACGGCCTCGGTGACGACTTCACCCACTTCGCCATCGCCGCGCGTCAGAGCTTCCTGCAACACGCCATTCGCATAGATGATTTCCAGCGCGAGGCCGTCAAGCTTGGGATCACACCAGAAGGCCTGCGGCAGGGGGCCGTTGACTTCCGTATCCCATGCGCGGCGCATACGCTCCACAAAATCGCGCCACTCTTCCACAGAAAAGACGTTGTCCAGACCGTACATCTGACGGCTGTGGCTTTTTTTGGCGAGGCCGTCCAGCAGCTTGCCGCCCACGCGCAGGGTGGGCGAATGGGCAGAACGCAGCTCGGGCCAGCGGTCTTCCAGCGCTGCGAGCTCATGGAACAGCGCGTCAAACTGGTCGTCCGAAATTTCCGGCGCATCCTGCGTGTGATACAGATAATTGTGGCGCTCCAGTTCGGCGGCCAGCCAGCGGGCGCGGTTGCGTTCCTCGCTGCTTGGGCCGCCAGCGGGGCCAGTGGCAAAGAGGCTGTTCTGCTCCTGCCTGCCATTGCGTGAATTCTGCGACATGAAAAAACCTTTTTTATGGTCAGCCGCCGTGTCCCTGTTTGGTTTACGGGCTTTGCGGCGGCACTGCTCACAGGGGCAAGCGCCCCTGTCTATTCGGGCATGGCGATAAGCCTGGCCCGCAAAATGCGGATGCGGTCACGCAGCTCTGCGGCCTGTTCAAATTCCAGATCGCGGGCCGCCTGACGCATTTCCTTTTCAAGCTTGGCAACAAGAACAGCAACATCCTCGGCTGTCAGCGGCACGGCATCTGCCTCGCGCTGTTTGCCCTTGCCCTTGCCGCGCCCGCGTCCGCCGCCATCTTCCACATACAGACTATCCAGTGGCGATTCAAGCGATTTGCGGGTGCTCGTGGGCGTGATGCCGTGCTCTTCATTGTAGGCCGACTGCTTGGCGCGGCGGCGCTCGGTTTCGCCCATGGCGGCGCGCATGGAATCAGTGATCTTGTCCGCATACAGAATGACCTTGCCCTGCGCGTTACGCGCGGCGCGGCCAAAGGTCTGAATAAGCGAACCCGTGGAGCGCAAAAAACCCTCCTTGTCCGCATCCAGAATGCACACAAGCGACACTTCGGGGATGTCCAGCCCCTCGCGCAGCAGGTTGATGCCCACCAGCACGTCAAATTCCCCAAGCCGCAGCGCGCGGATGATCTGCATGCGCTCAAGCGTATCAATATCCGAATGCAGGTAGCGCGCCCGCACGCCCATGTTGCAGCAGTATTCGGTGAGGTCTTCCGCCATGCGTTTGGTAAGGGTGGTGACCAGCACCCTCTCACCCAGCGTGACCTTGCCCCGGCATTCGCCCAGCAGGTTTTCCATCTGGCCCTTGGTGGGGCGCACCTCCACCACCGGATCCACAAGCCCCGTGGGGCGGATGATCTGCTCCGCCACAATGCCCTGAGCCTGATCCAGCTCGTACTTGCCGGGCGTGGCCGACACGTAAACTACCTGATTGAGCAGGTTGGTGAACTCGTTGAACTGGAGGGGGCGGTTATCCAGAGCCGAGGGCAGGCGGAAGCCGTAGTCCACAAGGGTCTGCTTGCGCGAGCGGTCGCCCTTGTACATGCCGCCCACCTGCGGAATGGTGATGTGAGATTCGTCCACAAAAAGCAGAAAATCTTCGGGAAAATAGTTGAGCAGACAGGACGGCGGCTCGCCCGGCTTGCGGCCGTCGAGGTGGCGGGTGTAGTTTTCAATGCCGTTGCAGTAGCCCAGTTCTTCAATCATTTCGAGGTCAAGCTGGGTGCGCTGCTCAATGCGCTGGGCCTCCACAAGTTGCCCGTGCTCCTTGAAATAGGCGAGCCGCACCGCCAGCTCATCGCGTATGTCGCTGGCAGCCCGCTTGAGGTTGTCCTGCGCGGAAACAAAGTGGCTGGCAGGGTACAGCACGGTTTTGCTTACCTCGGCCAGCACCTCGCCCGTGAGGGGGTCAATCTCGCGCATGAGGTCGATGTCGTCGCCAAAAAATTCCAGCCGCAGCGCCCGCTCGTGATGGTAGGCGGGAATGATTTCAAGGGCATCGCCGCGCACGCGGAAGGTACCACGGTGGAAGTCGTAATCGTTGCGTTCGTAGTGCACTTCCACCAAACGGGTGATGAGCTTGTCCATGGGGAAGTGCTGTCCCACCTCAACGGGAATGACCATCTTGGCGTAATATTCCGGCGAGCCAAGGCCGTAAATGCACGAAACCGAAGCCACAATGATCACATCGCGCCGGGTCAGCAGGGCGTGAGTGGCGGCATGGCGCAGCTTGTCAATATTGTCGTTGATGGACGAATCTTTTTCAATATAGGTATCGGAAGCCGGAACATAGGCCTCCGGCTGGTAATAGTCGTAATAGCTGACAAAATATTCCACGGCATTGCGCGGAAACAGCCCCCGGAACTCGCCGTAAAGCTGTGCTGCCAGTGTTTTGTTGGGGGCCAGAACCAGCGCCGGGCGGTTGCAGCGGGCAATGACGTTAGCCATGGTAAAGGTTTTGCCGGAGCCTGTAACGCCCAGCAAAACCTGGGAGGGAACCCCGGCCTGAAGATTGTCCACCAGGGCGTCAATGGCCGTGGGCTGGTCGCCCGTGGGGGTGTATGCCGTTTCAAGGCTGAATGGGATAACCGGATTATCTTCCATAATATTATGTTTTGGAGTAAGAGGACAGGATTACATCAATAACGAACGGGAATTGCCATGGAAAAAATCTTCGTACCTTCTCAGATAGATCTGCCCATCGACCGGGTTTTCATTGTGGCCGCAACCCTCAGCACCTTCAAGGGCTGTCGCCATCTGGACGTGCAGATTTTCCGCCCCGGCGCAACTGATGCCGAAGTGGAAGCCATCAAGGGTCTTGGCCTTGTGGCCCCGGCTGACCCTTCCGTTCCGGCAGAAGTGCTGCAAGGCGCTACGGAAGAAGCCGCCCTGCGCTGCGTGCTTGAATCCTTCACCGCTGAAGAAAGCCACGCGCTGGTGGAATACCTTGAAAAGCGCTATGCCGACCAGATTGAAAAAATCACGGTCTGCCCGCTTGATCTGCCCGTGCCCTTTGGCGTTGCGCCCTTGGCAGGCATTGGCGAAGGCAAGACCACGGGCTTCATCCGCTTTGACGCGGTGCGCGACTACCCACTGCCCTTCCCGGCCTATGGTTTTTACGATCTGGCCGCCCAGAAGCCGTCCGGGGAATAACTGTACACAACTCCCCAGGGCAGCCACGGAAACGGCAGACCGCTTCCAGCCATTTCAGGCGTTGCGCAACTTTGCACAGCGCCTGTTTGCGTTTGCGAGGCAAGGGCGCGCTCAAGTTCGGCCTGAAAAACTGCGCGCGGGAGCATCACGCCGCCCATGCGCATGATGTGCGGCGTTTCCTGCTGGCAGTCAAGCAGGGTTGCTCCACGCTGGCGCAGCAGGGCCACAAGCCCTGCCAGTGCGGCCCGCGAGGCTTCGGGCTGGGTGTGAAACATGGATTCGCCAAAAAAGGCCCGTCCAAGCGCCACGCCGTACAGACCGCCCACCAGTTCGCCATCGCGCCAGGCCTCAATGGAATGGGCATAGCCAAGGGCGTGCAGGTCTTCGTAAGCGCGCATCATGTCGTCAATAATCCAGGTGCCGCCCTCCTTGTCCCTTGGTGCTGCGCAGGCGCGGATAACCCGCCCGAAAGCGGCGTTGTGGGTCAGCTCAAAAGGATGCAGGCGCAGTTTGCGCGCGCTGCGCGCAGGCAAACGAAAGCCCTCAAGGGGCATGACGCAGCGGGGATCCGGCGACCACCAAAGGATGGGCATTCCCTTGGAGTACCAGGGAAAAATCCCACGGCTGTAGGCAGCAACCAGACGTTCTGGACGCAGATCGCCGCCCAGACACAGCAAGCCGTCTTCACGGGCTGATTCCGGCGGCGGAAATTGAGAGGCCAGTGCTGTAAATGCCCCGATCATAGCGTCCTTTGCCGACAGAGTACCATTTGAATATTTGGGGGATGGGGCGGATGCCCTTGAAAACAGCGTCAACGCAAACGGGCCGGGACTGCCGCATTCGGCAACAGCCCCGGCCCGCCTTTGTGCATATAATCAGGCGTCTACAGACACCGGCTTACGGCTTTTTGCCGCGCTGCCCTCATGTTCAAGGGCCAGTTCTTCGCCCTTGACTGTCAGCTTTGCGCTGCCGCCCTTTTTGAGCGAACCAAAGAGCAGTTCGTGCGCCAGACGGTCTTCCAGCTCCGTGCGCAGCAGACGGCGCAGAGGCCGCGCCCCCATGGAGGGATCAAAACCCTTGCGGGCCAGCCACTTGCGGGCGGTCTCCGTAAGTGTAAGCGTTACGCCGCGCTGCTCAAGGCTGGTGCGGATTTCGCCCACAAACTTGTCCACAATGCGCAACATCATGGGTTCTGTGAGGCTGCCAAAGGGAACAAGCGCGTCCAGCCGGTTGCGGAATTCAGGGCTGAAGGTGTTTTCCACAGCCTTGAGGCCCTTGTGCGCCGCATCCTGCGGGGCCGTGCCGCCAAAGCCCATGGCGGGCCGCGACATTTCAAAGGCCCCGGCATTGGAGGTCATGATAAGGATAACGTGCGAAAAGTCCGTCTTGCGCCCGGTGTTGTCCGTCAGCGTAGCGTAATCCATCACCTGGAGCAGCACGTTGAAGATATCCGGGTGGGCCTTTTCCACTTCGTCCAGCAGCACCACGGAATACGGAGCCTTGCGCACGGCCTCGGTCATGAGCCCGCCCTGATCAAAGCCCACATAGCCTGGAGGGGCGCCGATGAGCCGCGAAACAGAGTGCTTCTCCATGTATTCGCTCATGTCGTAGCGCAGAAACTCCACGCCCATGAGTTTGGCAAGGCTGCGGGCCACTTCCGTTTTACCCACGCCCGTAGGCCCGTAGAAAAGGAAGGCCCCAGCGGGGCGCTGCTCCTGCCCAAGCCCGGCGCGGGCGCGCAGAATGGCGCGCACGGTCAGCTCAATGGCTTTTTCCTGCCCGAACACAAGACTTTTGAGGTCTTTCTCAAGCGTTGCCAGCTTGTTGCGTTCCTTGCCGGAGACAGTGCGCACGGGTATTCCCGCCATGCGGGCCACAATGCGTTCCACATCGGGCACTCCTACCAGCGGGGCGTCCTTGCCGCTCTTTTTGGCAGGCTTTCCGGCAGGCGTTACGCCACGGCCCAGACGCACTGCTGCGCCAGTTTCGTCCAGCACGTCAATGGCCTTGTCGGGCAGCAGGCGGTCGCGCACATGGCGCGCGGTAAGATCCACCATGGCCTTGAGGGCCGCAGGGCTGTAACGCACGTGGTGATACTGCGCATAACGCGGCTCAAGCCCTTCAAGAATGCCAAGGCATTCTTCCGTGGTCGGCTCGGTAAGGTCAATGCGCTGGAACCGGCGGGCCAGCGCGCGGTCTTTTTCAAAATGGTTGCGGTATTCCTCGTAGGTGGTGGAACCAATGCAGCGGATTTCGCCATTGGCGAGCACGGGCTTGAGCAGGTTGGACGCATCAAGCGAGCCGCCAGAGGTGGAACCAGCCCCCACGATGGTGTGGATCTCGTCAATAAACAGGATGCAGTCGGGCTGCTCCTTGAGCTTTTGCACCACGGCCTTGAGGCGCCCTTCAAAGTCGCCCCGGTAGCGGGTGCCTGCAAGCAGAAGGCCCATATCAAGGGCATAGAGCTTTGTTTTGGCAAACATTTCAGGCACGTTGCCTTCCACAATGCGCAGGGCAAGGCCCTCGGCCAGGGCTGTTTTGCCAACGCCGGGGTCGCCCACAAAGAGGGGGTTGTTCTTGCGGCGGCGGCACAGAACTTCAACCGCGCGGTCAAGCTCCGCAGTGCGCCCCACGAGGGGGTCAATCTTGCCTTCCCTGGCACGGGCCGTAAGTTCAACGGTATACTGGGCCAGGGGGTCTGCCTTGGCTTCGCCATCCCCGGCTTCGGCCCCGGCTTCCACGCCGCGCGAACCGGAACCTTCATCAAGCCCGTGCGAAATAAAAGTCAGCACGTCCAGCCGTTCAACGCCCTGTTTGCGCAGATAGAAGTGGGCGTAGCTTTCCTCCTCATCCATGATGGAAATGAGCAGGTCGCCAAGCTCCACAGCATCACGCCCGGAGGAGCGGATATGCTCCAGCGCGCGTTCAAGCACGCGCTGCACGCTGTCTGTCTGCGAGACTTCGTGCTTTTCCGCCAGGGAAACGGGTTCCAGTTCCTTGTTGAAAAATTCCTCAAGCTGCTCGCGCAGCACGGGCACGCTTGCCCCGCTGCCCTCAAGAATGATGCGCCCCTTCATGCTGTTGGTCAGCGCAAATAGCACATGCTCCACAGTCAACAGATCATGCCGTCGCCGGTGGGCTTCCATGAGGGCGTCCCGAATGACCAACTGAACATTTTTACTCAACATAGGCTTATCTCAATGGATTTTTTCCATGGTGCATTTAAGGGGATACCCTGCCGCCCGCGCCGTGTTGTGCACACGCCGAACCTTGGCCTCGGCTATTTCAAGGGTGTATATGCCGCACTGGCCTACCCCGCGCTGGTGTACCGCCAGCATGATGGCCGTGGCTTCTTCGGCGGTTTTGTGGAAAATGCCGCACAGTACAGACACCACAAACTCCATGCTTGTATAGTCGTCATTGTGCAGGAGCACCCGGTAGCGATCCGGTTCCTTGAGTTTTTTTTCCACGATTACGCGGCTGTCGCCGCTGGTTTGATTGTCGGGGATAAAAGACATGCATGGCTCCCAAGACGTTTCAGCTCTGCCGCGATGAATCCGTGTTGACATCGGCCTTGTCGGTCAGGCCCAGCACTGTGCGCCAGTGCGCCCTCTGCGCTTCGTCAAACACAAAGGAAAGCTGTTTCGGCTTGTTGTTTTGCCGCAACCATTCCTGATGCAGCTCATGATAACTTTTGATGCTTATTTCGGCATTGTCAAGGTTCAGACGCTTCTCGACCCTTGCAATATCCTGCGCCCGGCCTTCCAGTTCAACCACCTGGGCAAAGGGCAGCGCGTCCAGCTCCACTTCCACGGTGTCCATGCGCCATGGCTCGCGAACTTTTTCGTACCGGGCCGCCACCGTATAGCCCAGCCCTTCCAGAATACCCCGCAAGGCCGCGCCATCGACAACTTCCGTTTCGCGCTCCTCGCGCACCTTGAAGCCGCCGTCTTCCGTGGCGGGCAGCTTGAGCGTGATCAGGTGGCGCGTTTTGTCCTGCCATTCCTGACTGCGCAAACGCAGCAGTTTGCCACCTGTGACCAGCGCTCCCTGGGCAGTGTCAAACACCCAGTTGCACTCAAAATGCGCGCCAAGGCAGTGCGCCCCGCTGTCCACAAGCGCCTGCCGCAGGCTTTGCAGATTCACATGCAGATATTTGCGTTCAATCTCAAGGCCCATAACCGCCGCCTTTACTTGCGATGAAACAGTTTTTGCTGCAAGGCGGCTATGGTGCTGATGCCGCCCTGCTCCACAGCCGGGTGGACAATGGGATCAAAGCCCAGCCGCCGCGCCTGCGTAAGGCGCAAATCCTGCGCGGATACGGGCCGCACCTGCCCGTTGAGATCAACCTCGCCCCACAGCACGCTCTTTTCCGGCAGCGGAACATCATAATACGACGAAAGCACCGCAGCCACCAGCGCCAGATCAAGCCCCGGCTCGCTCAGCTTCATGCCGCCGCCCACCTTGGCGTAAATATCCACCTGACCAAAGTTGAGCTTGAGCCTTTTTTCCAGCACAGCCAGCAGCAAATGCAGGCGGGCCACGTCAAAACCAAGGGCCGCGCGACGCGGAATACTCAGAAAAGTACGGGAAACAAGGGCCTGCACCTCCACTGCCAGCGGGCGCTGCCCGTCTACGGCCATGACCACGGCAGTGCCGGATAGCGAAGGATCGCGCTGACCCAGAAAAAACGTGGAGGGATCGTCCACAATCTGCATGCCCGAGGCTTCCATGCGAAAAACCAACAGTTCCTCATTGGGGCCAAAGCGGTTTTTGAACACGCGCAACAGGCGGAACATCTGGCGGCGGTCGCCCTCAAGCGAAATAACGGTGTCCACCATGTGTTCCAGCAGGCGGGGGCCAGCCAGCACACCGTCCTTGGTCACGTGCCCCACCAGAATCAGGGTGCATGACAGGCGGCGGCAGGCCTCAAGCAAGGTGGTAGCCACGGCCCGCACCTGACTGACATTGCCCGGCAGGCCATCGGCCTCAAGACTTGTGAGGGTCTGCACCGAATCCACCACCAGCAGGGCTGGCGGCGCGGCATTGGCAGCTTCGAGCACGTCCTCCACGCGGGAGGTGGCGATGGCCATCAGATTATGATCCAGCATGCCAAGCCGCTCGGCCCGGCCCTTGATCTGCGGCAGGGATTCCTCGCCGCTGGCGTAAAGAACGCGCCTGCCCTGCGCCGCAACAAGCCCCGCCACCTGGAGCAGAAGGGTTGATTTGCCGATGCCCGGCTCGCCGCCCACAAGAATGGCCGCACCGGGCACAAGGCCCTTGCCCAGCACGCGGTCAAGGGCTTTCAGGCCGCTGCCGTAGGGCGCATGCCCGGCATCTTCCACATCGCGCAAGGCAATGGGTCGGCTGGAAGAATCCGTGGCAGCGCGGGGCCTGTTGCCACCGGGGGCGGATTTGGGCTGCACAGCCGCCTGGAGCGTATTCCACTCATGGCAGTTGGGGCATTGCCCACGCCACTGCATGGTTTGTGAGCCACAAGAAGAGCATATATAAATTTCACGTGTTTTCGACATGAATAAAGCCTACGGAAAAAGTACACAGGGCGCAAGGCATGGGCGCTCGGGCAATGCAGCCCCCCTCTGCCCCTCCCCTGCAAGGCTGGCGCAATAAAAATTCCGGCGAGATTGAAGCAACAGCGCCCGTTGTTGAACGGAACCCTGTACGGGCAATCGTATCAACAACGGACGCTGGTATACAGCCGTAAAATTTCGGCCTGTGGCGTCAACCTGAGCAGTTGGGCATTTTCAGCCACATCCTGTTCTGGAGTATGGATAGTTGCAAACTTGGCAGTTGCTCCAGCCTAGCCCTTGGAACCACGCTTGGAGGCCTTGAGGGGGTTGACCTTCTTGGAGGAGACGGTCTCCACCTGAATGCGGTGCTGGTTTGCGGCCACCAGAGCTTCCACATCCAGCCTGAGGGCGGCAAGCCTCTGCGGCACCTCTTTACGCACACCACTATAGCGGTTGCGGTCGGCAATGGGGCGCCCCACAAACTGGGCGGTGGTCAGATACAGACCCCTGCTGTCGATGGCCAGCACGGCCTCCGTTCCATTTTCCTGAACGGTCTGGATCATCATTTCCTGCGTTGTTCCAAAACGGTTATACATTTTACCTGTTCTCCTGTATGCCTTTGCGGCGGTAAACAGTGAGGCCCGATTGGGGCGACAGGCTGTATTTTATGAAATTGAAATTCAAAGTCAACATAAAAAAGAAGAACATTACGCCGTTGCGTCTAGCATGATTGCAACTATATGGATTATCAGCGTGAACCTGGAAACTTGAGCACGAAAAACTTCGTAATGGAGAGCGCATAAATGTGCTGTGTCAGAAATGAGGACGTATCAAACAGTCCTTATTCTCCTCAGCGCCGCAACTGCCTGCCAATACGCTTCGGTTGCGCCCCTGAGCCTTGGCGCTGTACAATGCTTCGTCCGCCCTTTTGAACGCTTCGTCAAACGACATATCGCAACAGCTTCGCACCAGCAAGCCGCCCAAAGAGATGGTTACGACCTTGTCGGCCCCATCGGGATGCTGGAGGCGCATATCCTCCACTGTTTTTCGGATCTTTTCCATGAGGGAAACGATCTGCCGCTCCTCTGCCGCGCTGGCCAGCACGGCAAATTCCTCTCCACCAATGCGAAAAACCCTGTCGCCCCTGCGGGACAGGCGGATGCTCACACATCTGGCGATTTCGCGCAGAACATGGTCGCCGGCCTGATGCCCGAAAGCATCATTCAGCCGCTTGAAATGATCGATGTCAAACAGCACCAGCGAAAAAGGTACGCCAAGCCGCAATGTCTGGGCAAACCACGCCTCGGCCATTTCATCAAACATCCTGCGGTTGAGCAGCCCTGTCAGGGAATCATGCTGCGCCTGAACCCGCAAGGTATCATTAAGTTTTTGCAAGGTTTTGCGCAGATATCTGTCGCGCAGCAGGTTCACGGTGGTACCGATTATGACCGCAAAACCAAGCACAAAAAAAATAAACGTGGTGGCAAGATGCATGCGGAAGTTTTCCGCAAGGTCAGCCAGCAGAGGTGCAAGGTTCTCAAAGCCGTACACGCTGAGCCCTTCTTTACTTATGCGTACCGTCTTGCACAAGTAGGGCGGGCCACCGGGGCTGAGCTCCCATGCATCGTAGCCGTCCACATCCACTTTACGCAGATACACGGGTTCAAGACTTTCTCGCTGATAGCGGAGCAGACTCTTGCCCGGGGCAAGCGAGGCGGCACTCTCGCCAGGCACCACGCGCAGCATGTTCCCCGGTGAATCGGAGAGCACCACCACACCCGCCTTGTCCGTAACAAAACCCGTGGGCAGGTAAAGCTGCTGCGCAAGCGTGTCCGTATCAACCTTGAGCACAGCCACGCCAAGGTAGCCATCAGGCCCGCTGACAGGCGCGGAAAAATGAAAACCGGGAATTGTTGAAACCCGCCCTACAACAAACTGCACGGAACTTTCGCCAGCCATGGCGCGGATAAAATAATCACGGTCGGCAAGATTAACGCCAAGGAGATTTTTGGGCATCCCGGCATCGTTGGAAGCAACGCACACGCCGTTTTTGTCAAGCAGGAACGCACGGTGCAGCCGGAGAGTGTCCCCCACGCTCTGCAGGTAGCGGGTGCATTCCGCAAAATCCCCTTCTCCCTTCAGAGCGGAAATAATGCGCGAATCTGTAGCCAGAAGTACGGTAAGTTTTTTTATTGTATCAAATTTAAGATCTGCCATTTCAGCAACGCGCTGAACACGTTGCGACAGAGAATATTCTGCTTCATCAATTGCAACTGACAAACGCTCTGAACGCCAGTGCAATGCTACAAGCAGTGAAAATAATGCAGCAACAGGAAGTGATAAAGACCAAAGCAAAAATATTGCTCGAGTTGGACGTTCTTCAATTTGCGTTCTGAGCAGTCCAAACAATGACTTCATATACAAAAAACCATATTCACAAGCCATATTCCCTTGCGTTTGCCGTAAAGAAAATTACCCCCAGCACCTTCATCAATTTATGCGCGTTTGGCAACCCCAAAATGTAACCATTGCACATAAAATTTTTATAACCTCAGTAAAATAATTACATTTACTGTGTACGGTTTTGCGTAACATTCTGAAATACTGCAACTGACATATCAATACAACCTGCACCATCAGCTTTCAGTAACGGATTAAAATTTGTTATCAACGAAACATTGCTGACTGCTGTCGGCAAACATCAGTGCAAACCACCTGAATTTTTTGATCATCTCCCGCGCTTTGCATTGCAATCACCGCAGCAGCCAGCAGTAAAAGAAAAGACAGCTATTCTTCCATCATAGTCTCGGCAAAGCGCTGCTCTGCCCACTGGGCGACACGCCGCTGCATGTCGCCCAGTTGCGCATCGTCGAGTTCAAGCCCGGCGGCAGCGGCATAGTTGACCACATAGGCGTAGGGATCAGCCTCAAACCGGTATTGATCCTTGTTATTTCGGATATTGTCAGTCATGGCCTTTTCAAGCCAGTCCATCATTTCCTGAGCCGAGGCGAACACATGCCCCCCGGCCAGTTCATTGGTTTGCTGGTACATATATCCTCCAAGGTAACGGGTTAGAGCGGACATCCGTGCAGGAGACTGCTTTTTGCCATTTAACGGCAGTATGGCTTTTTTATCAATGCGCATGAGCGCATGCCCGCTGGCAGAAACATGACGCTGGACTTTCGCGCACTTGCACTGCATCATATCTTGATACGGTCAGCTTGCAGGGCATGCAGCCGCTGCAAATATCTTTAAGCACTTTTTCCCGACATTATACATGCTCAGTTCTACAAGTACCACTACCAACGGTTTCTCAACCGGTGGGCGCGAACACGCGCACCGGAAGTTTTCTTCATTGCTGTTCGACAGGCAGGACCACAAGCTCATCCAGATGGTGAACGCCTTTGTGGACGCCCGCGCCCAGGATCACGCCCTGCGTCAGCCCGAACCGGGCCTGCACCCCCACGGCATTATTGAAATGACCTCTTCGCACGGCCTGCGCCTTGCCAGCGCCGTCATCGTGCTGCTGGAAAGCCTGGAGGCCGGCGGCCCCAGCGAGAGATTGCAGGCTCTGCGCCGCTTGCACGACGAGGTTCTGTACTCCACACATTCTTCGCTGCAAAACAATACAGCGCGCGTGCTGGTGCAGATCATGAAAGACCTCGTGCGCTCACATAACGATGCCAGCCACCAGTTGCCCCTCGCGCACGAATTTCATCAGGCCGTGCGCGGCACGCCGCGCATTGTGCGGGCATTGCTGCGCAAATACCACCTGCTTGAAATGCCGGAGGAATGGAATCAGCACGCCTTTGACCACCACGTGCACGACGCCAACACCAAGGGGCGCAAAAATCCCACCCATCTGGTCATGGATGCGTGGATCAAGGGCATCCGCTTTTTGACGGTGATCTACTATAATACCGTTGACCCCGAAGCTGCCCAGGAACTGTTGCGCGCTGCGCGCATCATGGACATTACGGTGCGCATCGGCATTGAGTTCAAGGCCACGTTCCGCGACAAACTGGTGGAATTTACATGGTCGCCGCTCAATACCGAAACTTCCAGAGCTTTTGACAACCTGCTGCACCGCAAGGACATCACAGACGCGCTACGCAAGTACGCGCCCGTCAACGACTGGATGCGCGCCTACGTGCTCAAGCTCCTGCGGGCCTGGAACGAGAGGCACGCCGCCTCGCTGGCTGCCCGCTGGGATATGCCCGCGCCGGAGCCTATCAAGGAAGAGGCTTTTCTTGCCTATGTGGGTCAAAAGCAGCCGTCCTCGCTGCATCTTGCCGAATTTATTTATCATCATCTGGAGCCCATGCGGCAGTTGCGCGGCGAACGCCTGCGCGAGGCCCTGACTGCGGAAACAAACCCCGCACGGGCGGCCAAACTGCGCGAAAGTTTGACGGAACTGACCGACATGGTGCCCGACATGCTGCGCGAAGACTGGCTCGGCCCGGAGGCCAACCCGGAGATCGTGTTCCCTTACAAACCGCACAAGGATTTGCCCGCTATTTTGCAGCAGTCGCCGGAATTTCTGCTGGAAAACATCTATCCGCTGCATCCCTGCCAGATTGTGCTCAATCTTGCCGGACTGACGGAACAAGACGTGCTGGAACTGCTGTGGCTGGGCCGTGGGCGCATTACCCACCTTGAGCTTTTTAACCTGCGCGAGTGGACAGCCGGTCAGCTTGCTCACGTGGAAGAAATCAACACACTGCAAAGGGCCGTCAACGAGGGCAGCACCCCGAGGCTCAAGCAGGTCATCCGCAGCATTATCAGCAAGGAACCCAAAGATTCCCCGCGTATGCCTCTGTTTCAGGAGATACTGGGGCATATACCGCAGCTGCAGGAATTTTATGCGCTTTCGCCGCTGGGTTCGCGCATTGGCACGGACTCCACCAGCCGCTCGCACCACACCCACGGCATGGGGCTTGTGTTTGTGGAAACGCTGCCCCCCAAGGCCCGCGCTGTTCTGCGCCGCGAAGACAATGCCCTGCGCCTCACCCTGCCCGTGCATACGGATATTTACCGCTTCACGCATTACCATGAGCCAGCGCAGCCGCAACCATGGTGGCAGCGCCTGCTCAGGCACGTTCCCGGCCTTGGCAATCTGGGCTGCCACCGGGTGCGCGGTTGGGGCCTTGAAAAAAATACCACCAGCGTGGGCCATGACGGCAACCTTGTGACCCTGGGCGGTGTTGACGCCAAGGGCGTGAACCGCGAAATGCAGCAGACGCCCGGCCCGGAAAAAGGGGAAATCCCTTTCTGGTCGCCCGAATACATGAACAGCGACATTGTCAATGTTCTCAAAATCCTGGCAGGTTTTTTGCCCGCGCAGTGGGCCTTTAGCTATGTGGACGGCTGGTGGGTGCTCACATGGTTTGGCGCGCTTATATGGTTTGCCATTACAGCGGTGCGCAACGTGGGGCAGGCTGTTGTGGGCGGTGGGGCCTTTACCCGCTCTGTGCTTGTGCCGTGGAAACGCTATGTGAGCTGGAGCCGCATGGCTGATTCACTGTTTTACACGGGCATATCCGTTCCGCTGCTTGAGGTCGTGGTGCGCCTGTGGCTCTTGCAGGACTTCATGGGCTTGACGGTGCAGGACAACGCGCTTGCGGTCTATACGGTCATAGCCATGATCAACAGCGCCTATATTTCAGGGCACAACATTTACCGTGGCCTGCCCAAGGAAGCCATTGTCGGCAACCTCTTTCGCAGCGCGCTTTCCATTCCGCTTTCCATGGTCATGGGGCAAGGCTTGCTGCTCTGCTTTACCGCGATGCACCTGCCTGATCCCATAAACCTGATGCAGAACTGCGCGGCCATTGTTTCCAAATGTTCGTCCGACATGGTGGCATCCATCATTGAAGGTTTTGCCGACCGCAACATGTATCTGCGCATGCGGCAATGTGATTACGACAGCAAGTTTACGCAGATATACAAAAGCCTGGCCCGGCAGGAACTGCTGTTCCCCAGCAAAGACCTTGAAACAATGCTGCAAGACCCTGCGGAATACTGGCGCATGCTGTACGGCAAAGACCGCGCAGCAGCACGGCAAATAGTAACGCACCTTCTGGACATGATGTACATGTGGTATTATCAGCCCCGCGCCCGGGAGGTATTCTGGCGCAAGCTGTGCGCTCTGCCGCAAGAGGAACGGCGCATTGTCATTGGCATGCACGCCCTGCTCTCACTCGAACGGGAAATCAGCACTCTCATTCTTGAGGGCCTGCTGAAAAAAGATTTTGCCCGCGCACTGGCCTTTTATCTGCAAAACAACAGAGCCTATGTGAAGGAACTTCGCCGCGAGGCGCAGTCCAGGCTGGGCACATGCCCCTGCCTGTGCTGACTTTGCATGGGCCGAGGCACGAATAAGAAAACAGCATCAGGGCAAGTCGAGCTTGACTGCGCGCTCTGCCTCCGGTAGTGCTCCTTGCCCAAAGTATTGAGCGCGGTTACACCGCAGAGAAAAAGGCATCCGGAGCGGGGCCAAACTCAACATGCTTGATTTGTTTGATTTTTTATTTTTTTACAAAAAAAAAGTAAAAAAATCAGTCCAAACCCCTTTTCAAGCTCCGAGCGCGTCTTATTTCTATGCCGGTGCGGAACTGAAGCGAAGTGTAACTGGCTTCGGTTCATAACGCGCAATATTTCCAGCGCGGCCACAGCGATGCGGCCGCTGCTGCGTCCTAAATGGACAATAATAATATCATTTCCGGGAGGATTTGACGTCATGAAGCTGAAGCCCCTTAACGACCGTGTGCTGGTCAAACGCCTTGAATCCGAAGAAAAGACCGCCGGTGGCCTGTTTATCCCTGATACGGCCAAGGAAAAGCCTTCCAAGGGTCAGGTTGTTGCTGCCGGTCCCGGCAAGGCTGGGGAAAATGGCGAACGCGTCGCTCTAGCTGTGAAAGCGGGCGACATGGTGCTGTTCAACAAGTATGCTGGCACCGAAGTCAAGCTGGACGGCGTTGATCACCTTGTGATGCGCGAAGAAGACATTCTCGCCATTATTGACTAACTCCCACTGCTGCCGAATTATATTTCAGGAGGAAAATTTCCAATGTCCGCTAAAGAAATTCTTTTTGACGTTAAAGCCCGTGAAAAACTTGCCCGTGGCGTCGACAAGCTCGCCAATGCCGTTAAAGTGACCCTTGGCCCCAAGGGCCGCAATGTCGCCATTGAAAAGTCCTTCGGCGCTCCCGTCATCACCAAGGACGGCGTGACCGTGGCCAAGGAAATCGAACTGACCGACAAGTTCGAAAACATGGGCGCCCAGCTCGTCAAGGAAGTGGCCTCCAAGACCTCTGACGCCGCTGGCGACGGTACCACCACCGCCACCATTCTGGCCCAGGCCATCTACCGCGAAGGCACCAAGCTTGTGGCCGCCGGCCGCAACCCCATGGCCATCAAGCGCGGCGTGGACAAGGCTGTTGAAGCCCTGATCGCCGAGCTGTCCAACCTGGCCAAGCCCACCCGCGACCAGAAGGAAATTGCCCAGATCGGCACCATTTCCGCCAACTCTGACGCCACCATCGGCAACATCATCGCCGAAGCCATGTCCAAAGTGGGCAAGGAAGGCGTGATCACCGTTGAGGAAGCCAAGGGTCTGGAAACCACCATGGACGTGGTGGAAGGCATGCGCTTTGACCGTGGCTACCTCTCCCCCTATTTCGTGACCAACACCGAAAAGATGGTCTGCGAAATGGACAATCCTTACATCCTCTGCACCGAGAAGAAAATCTCCAGCATGAAAGACATGCTGCCCGTGCTTGAACAGGTTGCCAAGGTGAACCGTCCGCTCATGATCATCGCCGAAGACGTGGAAGGCGAAGCCCTTGCCACTCTGGTGGTCAACAAGCTGCGCGGCGCCCTGCAGGTTGTGGCCGTGAAGGCCCCCGGCTTCGGCGACCGCCGCAAGGCCATGCTTCAGGATATCGCCGTGCTGACCGGCGGCCAGGTGGCTTCTGACGACACCGGCTCCAAGCTTGAAAACATGACCCTTGCCGAACTTGGCACCGCCAAGCGCATCGTCATCGACAAAGAAAACACCACCATCGTTGACGGCGCTGGCAAGGGCGACGACATCAAGGCCCGCGTGAAGCAGATCCGCGCCCAGATCGAAGACAGCACCTCCGACTACGACCGCGAAAAGCTCCAGGAACGCCTGGCCAAGCTCGTGGGCGGCGTGGCCGTTGTGCATGTGGGCGCTGCCACCGAAGTGGAAATGAAGGAAAAGAAAGACCGCGTTGAAGACGCCCTGAACGCCACCCGCGCTGCCGTTGAAGAAGGCATCGTGCCTGGCGGCGGCACTGCGCTGATCCGCGTTTCCAAGGTGCTGAACGACATCAAGCCCGCCGACGACGACGAACTTGCTGGCGTGAACATCATCCGCCGTTCCATTGAAGAACCCCTGCGCCAGATCGCCCACAATGCCGGCTTTGAAGGCTCCATCGTGGTCGAAAAGGTTCGCCAGGGCAAGGACGGCTTCGGCTTCAACGCCGCCACCGGCGAATACGAAGACCTCATCAAGGCTGGCGTTATCGACCCCAAAAAGGTTACCCGCACGGCCCTGCAGAACGCCGCTTCCGTGGCTTCCCTGCTGCTGACCACCGAATGCGCCATTGCTGAAAAGCCCGAACCCAAGAGCGCGGCTCCTGCCATGCCCGACATGGGCGGCATGGGCGGCATGGGTGGCATGGGCGGCATGTACTAAGCCAGCCCTACGGCTCATACGCTTGAATAATGAAAAAGGCTCCCGTTTCGGCGGGAGCCTTTTTTGCGTTGACGAAGTGAGCGCTATCAGAAAGCAGGAGTAGGCTGACTTTGCACCAACCAGTCAATTTTCATGGAAAACAAAGGGGAAAAATCAGGCCAGACAATTCCAGCTGTGAGCGCTACAGGGTAATTCAATGTGCCCCACCAGAGCAGATATCTCTGGAACCTTTACTTGTGGCAGGCAAAAGCCTGCCTGTTCACATTTTGTATCAAGGATTTTCAGGAAAAACCTTGCAATGCGGTTAACTCATATCATTCATAACCTGCTCTAATTGCCCGACGGTAAAGGTCTGTCGAGCAGCGAGGCCATGTCGCCGCCCAGTTTTTCCCTGAGGGCTGCGGCGCGCTCCTGCTCAAGCATGATCATGTCCACCTGCCGGGTATGAATGAGCAGATAGCCGAGCATACGGGTTTTTTGCAGAATATCGGTAGCAGGGAAATTTTCCGCCACGGCAAAGAGCGAGTCGTCCTTCACGTCAGCGCGGAAGCCATGCGCCTCCAGCAGGTCAGCCACCATGCGGGCGCGCAGGCGGCGGCGCTGCCGGTCGGCGGCCCCGCCCTTGAACTGAAAGCTCACAAAATTTTCATGATTATTTGCGCCTGCAAGGCTTTCCACCGTACAGAAGTGGTAGCCGTAGCGGGCCTGCAAAATCATGTAATTATCAGAAATAATAAAAAAGTTTTTGTTGGACATGGCATTGGGCGCAGTGCTTTCCAGGTCCGGATTCATGGTGCTTTCAAGCATCACGCTCATGAAGCCCGAGGCGCTTGCCGCAGGCGGCCCGGCCCAGGGCACGGCCACCATGCCGTCCCACAGCGCCAGCATGGGCGTACTGGCAATATCGGCGATATCCACCACCGCGCCGCCCACATGCCGCCTGAAACCGCCGCCCATGTCCACAATCCAGTACTGAAGCTTGACCCCGGCCTTGAGTTGTTTGCCCATGCGCTGGTTGACATCCGAGCCCTCCTCAAACATGAGCTGTACGGATTTCTCGTGGCAAAAGCGGGTAATGTCGTGCAGGGTCTGGCAATGCTCCGGCGCAAACTCCGGTGATTCCGGGTCCAGCAGATGCAGGGGAACCATCAGGGTCGCCAGGGCCTCAAGCCGCTGGTGCACCGGGCTGCCTTCCATGAGATTGGGCGGCTCCGTCACCTGAGCGGCAAGCTCGGGATTCAGCCCCGCAAACACGGCGCAGCGCACGGCATCCAGAGTGGCGTCTCCGGCATTGTCCAGCAGGCTACAGGCATTGGGCAGGCTGAACACGGCAGGCAGGCGGTATTCCCGCGCCACAGAGGCCAGATGCCCCGCCATGCCGCCCGTTTCGCTGACCATGCCAGACGCACGCGAAAGCAGAGGGGCCCAGCGGGGCAAGGCCCGTTCGACCACCAGAATACCGCCCTTGGGGAAGGAAAGCATATCCGCTTCCTTGCGGGCCACAAACACAGGCCCCATGCCCACGCCGGGGCTTACGGCAACGCCGCCGCAAGCCAGCATGGAAAGGCCTTCAGGCAAATCTTCCGCCAGGATTTTACACTCGCCCGGCCCCACCGCTGCACCGTCAGCAACATCGGCCCGATTTTCAGTGGCGGCATCCGCCTCGTGCAGGGGGCGACTTTGCAGCACCACAATACGCCCATTGCGGGAATCAAGCGCCCATTCCACATCCTGCGGCTCGGCGTAGTATTCTTCCAGTGCCAGCGCAACCTGGGCAAGGTCTGCGGCCTGCGCATCGGTGAGGCTGGCTGGCACACCTGCAAGCCCGGCGAGAGTCTTGCTTATGGGCTGCGGCGGATTGGTGCGGGTAAAAATAAAAACATCAGGTGTAACCGCGCCGTCCACCACTGCCTGAGGCAGTCCCGGCACGGCATTGAGCAGCACCTGTTCCTGCCCGCGCGCGGCAGCAACAGGATCCCGGCTGTAGGCCACGCCGCCAGCGGCAGCTGGCACCATGGCAAGCACACCCACGCACATGGGCGCAGCATCGTCAGGGATACCGTGCTGATACCGATAGCTCATGGCGGTTACGGCATACTTGCTGGCGATAATTTCTTTCCAGACTTCGCAGGCTTCTTCCGGCGGCACGTTAAGTTCGGAGCGATACTGCCCGGCAAAGGAGACGCCAAGCGAATCCTCGCCCACGGCGCTGCTGCGCAGTGCAAGGGCAAGACCCGGCCCGGCCCGGCGCTGCATGGCGGCCACAGCCTCGGTAATTTCCTGCTCCAGTTCCGGCGGCAGCGGCGCGCTGAGCACGGCCTGCTGCAATGCCGCAGAAAGGCTGAAAACTTCATCCAGGCTGTGCATATCCGTAGCCTGAATGCGGCGGTTCAGTTCGCTGTGCAGGCCGCTGTATTCCATAAAGCGGTAGTAGGCGCTGACCGTCACGGCAAAACCGTCCGGCACGTCCAGACCTGCATGGGCCGCCACTTCGCCCAGATTGGCCATCTTGCCGCCCACAAGGGTGATGTGGTGCAGGCGGATATCGCCAAGCGGCATGATATTGGGGCCGTCCTGATGCGGCTGATCTTCAAGCAGATTCTGCATCTGCTCACGAATGCGGTCAAAGGCCTGCTGCAAAGGCTCGTAGCCTTCATCTGAAAGTGCGTTGAGGTCGCGCACCATCTGAAAAACCGCCGTTACGGCGCGAGTGCTTACGGCATGCACATAATCCATGCCGAAAGGCCGCGCGCCAGAGAGGTGCTCCTCTACATCGCTCATGGCCTCAAGGGCTGTCTTGTTGGACGACAGCAAGCGGCGGAAGCGCGTGCAACGCTCCCTCAGGTGGGCCTTGAAAGCCTCCTCACGGGCAAGCTGTTCCGCGTCAGGCTCACCCGAGCCATCGCGCCCCAGCCACTTTCGCAGGCAGTCGAGCACCGTCATGTCACATAGCGGACCGGGCCGCTTCCTCCATCTTGATAATCAGCTCGCTGATGGCTACGGGTTTGAGCATGTAGTCATACGCGCCCAGGTCAAGCCCCTGCACGGCCACGCCCATGCAGGCATGCCCCGTAAGCAGAATGACAGGCAGATTGGTGGCTTTTTCCTTCATGTGGCGCAGGGTTTCCAGACCATCCATGCCAGGCATGCGCACATCCATGACCACAATCTGGAACATCTCGCCCGATTGCAGGGCTTGGTCCAGCAGATCGAGGGCCGACTGCCCATCGGGCGCGGTTACAACTTCCATACCGCGCCGGGTAAGGCGTTTTTCCATCAGTTCCAGAAATTCCACTTCGTCGTCCACAAACAATGCGCGCATGGAGGCCTCCTTCATATGGCAGCATGCCCCATTGGGGCCGCCTAGTGGTATTATGCTTCTGCGCTTTCTTCAGGCGCGAGCTGCGGCGGTTCCGCAGGCAGAAAAATATTGAATGTGGTGCCGTGCCCAAGTTCGCTCTGCACGTCTATGCGCCCACCGAGCTTTTCAAGAATGGTATAGCAGATGGCAAGGCCAAGCCCCGTGCCCTCGCCCACCTTCTTGGTGGTAAAGAAGGGGTCGAAAATCTGCCGCAGGGTTTCCTGATCCATGCCCGGCCCGGTATCGGTAAAGGAAACGCGCACTCCGGTACGCCAGGGCTGCGTGCTGACGGTCAGGGTGCCATTCTTGCCCATGGCATCAATAGCATTGTCTATCACATTGATGAATATCTGTTCAAGCTGGGCCGGGTCGGACAAAATTACGGGAACATGCGCATCGTACTGCCGCACGATGGCGATATTGCGGTTGGCGGCTTCGGTTTTGAGCATCTCCACGGCCTGATCTGCCAGGGAGCTGATAAGAATTTCCGTACGGCCCGGATTCATGCGCCGCCCAAAGCCCAGCATGCGCTGGGTGATACCCTTGGCGCGCTTGACGTGCTGCTCGATTTTCTCCGTACTATCGAAAATTTCTTTGTAATTCTTCATGGTTGACGGGTCTTCATCGTCTAGAAGGTCGCGTATCCAGCCCGCGTTTTCCTGAATGAGCATCAGGGGATTGTTGACTTCGTGCGCTACGCCAGCCGCCATCTTGCCCAGAGCGGCCATCTTGCTTGACTGCAACATGCGCGCGTCAATGTGGGCCTGCTTTTGATCCGAGGCTTCAAGCGAAGCCACAAGCCGCCGGGTGCACAGCTCCGCGCCCATGCAGGTCAGCGCGCCGCCAAGCAGTGTAAAAAAGAGTATCAGCGCCTTGAGCTGCCGCAGGGGCTTGAGACTGTCGCGCACATCATCCATGACCACCAGCACCCAGGGCATGGAATCCAACCGCATCATGGCCACCAGCATTTCTTCCCCGCTGGGAACGACCGATCGCATGGTAACCACATTGTTGCGGGTCAGATTTTCCTGCGGCAGGGCAAAGTTACCCATAATAGAGCCGTAGAAACGCGAACCCGTCTGCAACACTCCAGTGTTGCTGACGATAAATGCGTCACTGTGCGGGCCGGAGTATATGCGCCGCAACAGGGCGTCAATGGCGTCCATGTCGATGGTGGCGCGCATGATAAAGGTGCGCCCGCCCTCGTGCCGCAGCACGGCAATGATAAAGTGCGGCACGTGGCGGTAGCCCATGAATACATCGCTGACATACACGCCCTTGCGCAGCACTTCCGAGAACCAGGGGGCCTCGGAATAATTGGCGTCCCGCAGGTCAAACGGCCCCACATAGGAAACATGGCGACCATCCATACCGATAATGCCCAGATCAACAAACGAGCGACTGTTGCTTTGCATTACGCTGAAAATTTCGCTCAGGCGCGCTGGATTGCTGAGATCAGAATATGGGTGGGTGAAGGCCAGATTTTTGACCTGCGCGATGCGCTCCACCATAAAGGTATCAAGGGCGCGGTGCTTGCTGCTGATGACAGCCTCAATGCCCGCAGTGATTTTTTCGTCATAGATGGCGCTGAGCCTGTCCAGACAAAACATCCCCAGAGCAGCCAGCGGCGTAAGCGCCATGAGCAGCAGCGTTATCAGCAAACGGCGGTATATGGCCCTGTAGCCTCTGTGGGATGCAGGCACGGTGGACGACATTAACGGGCCTCCTGGGATGGAGAATCAGCAACGCCAGCCAGGGATTCCCCCCTGAAAAGCGCCCGGCAGTGGGCCAGCATTTCCTGGCGGCGGGCCGCAACCTGGCCTGGGTCCTGCATGATCATGTCGAGCTGGCGGGTGTGGATGGTCATATACCCTGCCACCGCCAGCAGGCGCTCGCCTTCTTCCTTGTCCAGATCCTTGAGCGTGGCGCTCACGGCATCATTGCGCACAACGGGTGAAAAACCGAACTCCCAAAGAATATCGGCCACAAAGCGTACCCGCAGAATACGGCGCTCAATGTCGGCAGCGCCGCCGCGCAACTGGAAATTCAGGTAGTTCTCGCTGGTGCGCTCTGAAAGGCGCGCCTCAACCGAAACAAAATGGAAGCCAAAGCGGGAATGCAGGCTGCAATAATCGCTGGAGATAAGAAAATAATTTTTTTCAGTGAAATACGCCGTCTGCGCGGCAGGATCCAGATTGGGATTGGCCGTGGCCTCAAAAAGCACGGAAAGAAACCCCTTGCCGTCCACAGGCGGCGGCCCCTGCCAGGGGTGGGCGTTCATGCCCTGCCACAAGGCCAGCATGGGCAGGGAGGCAATGTCTTCCACGTCAATGACAGGCCCGCTGGGGGTACGCACAAAGCCATCGCTGAGGTTGACCACCCAGAACTGTTTGATCACCTTGTCGCGCAGTTGCTTGATGCGTTGCGGGGCGTACTTTTTTTCCGAGCCAAGGCTGAACATGGCGCTCACGGCCTTTTCGTGGCAATAGCGCACAATGTCGTGATACGTTGCGCAGTTAGCCGCCTTGAAGTCCACGCTGTCCACCTCAAGCGTCAGGGGCAGAATACGGCGGGAGGCGGTTTGCAAAATCTGGTATACGGGGCTGCCGGGCATATAGTCCTTGCCCGGAGGTACCTTGGGCAACAGGGAATCCTGCCGGTTTTCGTATACTGTGCGCAGGTCAGCGCAAAGGGTGATGCGCTGACCGCTTTCCACCACTTCCGTGGCCCATTTAAGGCCAAAGACGGCGGGCTTGCCGAACTCCCGCGCCAGCGAAGCCAGACGCGACCCCTGAAAACCGCGCTCCGCCACAATTCCGGCGGCGCGGTCAATGAGCGAACCCCAAATGTAGTTGTCGTCCGGCACCACAAGGATGCCGCCGGTGGGGAACCTGCGCGCGTCTTCCCAGCGGCGGGCCACCCAGGCAGGGCCGGATACGCGGCCCGGATTGACAGTAAATCCCCCTTCCAGCAGCAGGGCATCGTCCAGCGCCCTGGACGGTTCAGGCAAGGCAGGCTCCGGCAAGGCGGGGTCTTCCTCCTGAGGCAAGGACATGGGCCGCGCCATGAGCATAAAAACATGGCCTTCGGGGTTGCATGCCCAGGTGAGCACCTCGGGCCTTCCGGCGGCTTCTTCCACTGCGAGGGCAAGTTCTGCGGCACGTACGGCGGTGGCATCGTCCAGCACCGGGCGCTTGGCTTTATAAGGACGGCGGTCTGTCACCGTGTGCGGCGCCGCGCGCGAAACACTTATGGCGTCAACAGGCATGGTGGAATACTCCACCTCCTGCGGCAGGCCCGCGCATCCGTAGACATGCACGTTTTCGCTGTGCGGGGTCAATGGCGCAGATGACTGGGCAATGCCGCCAAAACAGCCCTCATCCACCGCCATACAGGTGAGGCAGACGCCAGCCCCTCCTTCTGTCAGCCCGCGCGCACGGCGGTAAACCAGAGCCTGAGCGCGCTGCTTGCTGGACAGGGTTACGCGCACCGCGCGCAAAATATCATCGTCATGCGCTTGCAACGAAACAGGCGGCCCCCACAGCACAACGCCGCAGCCTTCGCCCTCACCTGCGGCAGGCGGCCATACGCGCCCGCGCAGCAAAAGCTGCATGGGCTTGCTGCAAAGGCCACGTAAACGCTGCACCTGCTCAAGGATGGCAGCGGCAAGGTCTTCCGGCAGGGGGGTTCCCTCCACCAGCGCGCCCAACTTTTTGGAAAGCCGCGCAAGATGGTTGGGGGCCAGGCCGCCAGCAGCCTGAATGCAGCGGTTGATCTCGCTTTGCAGGTCGCCGCTCTGAAAATAGTGCTGACACCCCGCCGCCGTGACCACAAAGCCCTGCGGCACAGCACCGGGGAAAATGGGGCGCAGTTTCTCAAGCCGGGCGGTTGCAGGATCCACCAGCACCCGCCCCTCGCTGTGCAGAGCTGCCAGGCATCCGGCATCGTCCTGACACAGGGGAACAACCAGCGGCCCGAGCAGGCAGGCTTCCGGCTCGTACACTTCTTCCGCCACCAGCTTTTGCAATTCGCCAAAGCGTGCGTAAAGGGCCGGGCAAGGCGCGGGATCAAGCCGTTCAAGCTGCTTGATACACTGAAAAACCTGGGTGGCCATAGAGGTACAGAGCGCCCGCACACGATACAGGCCAAAAGGATGATCGCAGCAAAGCGTGTATTCCAGATCGGTCATGGTTTCCTGAAAGGCGTTCCATGCCGTGAGAAACAGACGGAAGGAGTGGTGCCGCAAGGCAAAAAAGCGTTGGGCTTCCTCCGCCGCGCTGACGGAAGAAGAGGAAACGGCTTCGTCGCCCCGGCGGGCGCCTCGCGTTAAAAAGCCCAACAGACGGCTCAGGGACATGGCGGCTCCACAAGATAAGGCTGTAAACCTGCGGCAACGCAAAAAACCGCGCAGCGCCAACAGTTACACATTGAACCTAGCACAGCACTAAGCCGCCTTCAAGCTGCATGTGACAGAATTCCCATTCTCAAAAAAACAAATGTGGAAAAGAAAATTATGGATAAAACTACAGCGGCGCAACGCCGTTGGGCTGTTGCGGTACAGGCATGCCGCCCTGCGGATTGCCTTGGGGATCGCCCTGCTGGCCATCGTCCATATCGGCCAGAGCGCGCATTTGGGCCATGCACTGCTCCACAAACTGGGGTTCGCCCACATCCTGCCGCAAAAAGGCGTTGATGTCCGGCATCTTGGCAATGGCCGCGTCAATCTCCGCATTGGAGCCTTTGGCGTAGGCCCCGATATTGATCATGTCTTCCACGCGGCGGAAGGTGCTCATGCAGCGGGTGACAACACGGCCCGCGAGAACATCCTGCCGGTCGCAGATGTCGGAACGCAGACGGCTGATGGAACGCAGCACGTCAATGGCGGGAAAATGCCCCTGGTCGGCCAGATCGCGGGTAAGCACAATATGCCCGTCAAGGATGGAACGCACGGAGTCGGCGATGGGTTCGTTAAAGTCGTCGCCGTCCACAAGTACGGTATAAATCCCTGTGATGGTCCCCTTGGCGGAACGCCCTGCCCGTTCCAGCAGCTTGGGCAACTGGGCAAAAACCGAGGGCGTATAGCCCTTGGTGGTGGGCGGCTCGCCAACAGCCAGCCCCACTTCGCGGGCAGCCATGGCAAAACGGGTTACGGAGTCCATCATCAGCAGCACGTCCATACCCTTATCGCGGAAATATTCCGAAACAGCCGTGGCGGCATAGGCCGCGCGCATACGCACAAGAGGAGACTGGTCTGACGTGGCGATAACCAGCACGGAGCGGGCCATGCCCTCGGGGCCGAGATCGCGCTCCATAAATTCCACAACTTCGCGACCGCGTTCGCCAATGAGGGCAATGACGTTGACATCAGCGCGGGTGTAGCGGGCCATCATGCCCATGAGCGTGGATTTGCCCACGCCCGAACCGGCCATGATGCCCACGCGCTGCCCCTTGCCAAGGGTCAGCAGGCTGTTGACCGAGCGCACGCCCACATCAAGAATATCGGTAATGCGCGGGCGTTGCAGGGGGCTTGGCGGATCGGCATAGATGGGCACCAGCTCCGGATTCCAGTTTTTGCGGGCCTCCTCAAGCCAGTGGGGCACAAAGGGGCGCTGCTCTTCCTGCTGGCGGAGAAAATCTTCTCTGGAGCTTTCCCCCGCTGGAAGAGGTGAAACGTAGAGTTCCGCACTTATGGGCGCACCGGCATCCAGCGGGGTACCGAAAGCGTCAAAGGCGCGGCCCAGCAAATCCGGCCCTACCGGGAATACCGGGGGCAGACTTGTGTTGCGGATACGGCTGCCGGGGCGGATGCCCCGCATGTCGCCATAGGGCATGAACAGCAGATTGCCCTCGCGAAAGCCCACAACTTCTGCGGCGATGCCGTCGTCGCCTTCATCGGGCAGCATATGGCATACGGCCCCAAGGGGCGCGCGCAAACCGCTGCCCTCGGCCACAAGGCCCACAACCTTGTTGACCTTGCCGTAGAGACGAACAGGGGTGCTTGTTTTGAGCAGCTTTATGCAGGAATCAGGGTCAAGCTTCATGGCTGGCTATCCCGGCTGGCCGTTGCCCGAGCCGGGCAGGAAGCCCCCGCTGACAAAGACGCTGGAAGAAGATTGCGAGACGTGTTCCGTTTCCTCTTCCGGCAGGGGAAATAGCTCGTCCTCAAGCTCGGCAAGGCTGGGATTGGCGTTGATCTCCGCTGCCTGAGCATGGGCAGGTTGTGGAGCCTGCTCCTGTGCGGGCTGCCCTTCAATACCATCAACAGGCTGCGCCATCGGGGCCGGGGATGATTCTGCAACCTGCTCGTCTGCCTGCACTCCGGGTTCGGGCATGGAATCCTGCATTATTTCGGGCGAGGCATTGGCAGAAGGAACTGCGGCATCTGGCTGTGCGGCAACATCAACTGGCGCAGGTTCCTGCCCTTGCTCAAAAGATTCAGCGGCAGCAGCCACATCAACAGGCCCGGATGCGGGCAAAATTTCGTCATGAGCGAGGCCAGTGCCATCCTGACCGACAAAAGCGGCCTGCTCTGGCAGCGCATCTTGGGCCATACCTGGTGCAGATTCGGGCGCAAATTCCGGCCCGGATTCCGGCGAGGTATCAGCCGCCAGAGTTTCAGCAGAATGTTCTGCCAGATGTTCTGGCAACAGTTCCGGCTGGCCCATCGTATCGACAGGCTCAACGGGCAGTTCTGGCTCTGGCTCCACCACAGGTGCAGCCTCGGGCACGACTTGCGTCAGCCGCGCAGATTCACGCGCAGCGGTGGCGCTCACCTCTTCCCCCGCCTTTTCTTCCTCTGAGCGCGGCGGCAAGGTCAGATGCTCCAGAATGCCGTTGACCATTTCGCGGTAATGTTCGCGCAGATTTTCCACCGAACCGCTGACGCTCTCGGCCACAAGGCCGCCAGCCTCAACAGAAGGATCGCCGTTCACGATCCACTGGCTCAGTTCGGGCACACGCTCGCGGGCGGCCCGAAACAGGTCGCTCACGGTGTCTTCGTCATCGGGGTGCACGCGGATGCTCACGGTGGCGCGGTCTTCCAGCAATTGCAGGGAACCAAAGACCAGATTCTGCAAAATGCGCTGATGTTCTGCCTGCAAAATCCAGCCAGTTCCGGCCTCAACGGCCACGCGGGCCAGCTCGGCCAGTTCGTCGCGCCAGGCTTCACCAAGGCTGTGCCGCTGCGCCTCAAGAGCGCGCAGCATGTTGCCGAGCATCTGCCCCACATCGACGCGGAACTCCTTAAGCTCGGCCCCGGCCTGCTCCATGCCCGCCTGAAAGCCCTCATTATGCGCATTACTGCGGATAAACTCGGCTTCTTCGCGCAGATCACGGGCCTTGCCGTGCTCGGCCTCGGCCTCGGCCAGTTCTGCCTGCGCCTGAGCCTTCAGCTCTTTCGCTTCGCGCGTGAACTGCTCCACGCGGGCCTGAGCCTCTGCCCCGGCCTCCTCCAGAACCTTCTGCCTTTCGGCATAGGCTGCGCCAAGAATTTCGCGCGCGCGTTGCTCGGCCCTGGCGCGCACCCGAGCAAGATAGTCCTCCTGCTGCTGGTGCTGGGCGCGTTCACGGAGCAAGGGTTCCTGCATGGCGTCAAGCTGCTGAGGTGTAGCCTCGCGCTCGCCCATGAAGATGGTGCCCCATTTTTTGCGCAACTGGTCTGACGCCATGCCGGGTTCCGATGGTTACAGATTCTGCGGCTGGCCGCTACACAAACACGTCGCCAGCGCCACGGCTGATGACAAGCTTGTTTTCGCCTTCAAGCCGCCGCACGATCTTGACGACATTCTGCTGGGCCGATTCCACGTCCGAGAGTTTGGCCGGCCCCATGAATTCCAGTTCTTCGCGAATCATGTTGCCCGCGCGTTCCGACATATTCTTGAAGAATTTTTCCTTGAGGTCGTCGCTGGCGCCGCGCAGGGCTAGGGTAAGATCTTCGTTGGAAATTTCCTTCAGCATTTCGCGTACGCCACGGTCGTCAATATTCTTGCAGTCCTCAAAGACAAACATGAGGTTGCGGATATCTTCGGCCATCTGCGCGGAATCTTCTTCGATTTCGGAGAGCACTTCTTCTTCTGTGGCGCGGTCCACAGCATTGAGAATTTCTGCCACAGATTGCACGCCGCCCACTTTTTTGCCTTCCTTGCCGCCCATGGCGATAAGCTGGCTTGTGAGCACCTTGTCCACTTCCATGAGCATTTCTTCCGGCACGGCTTCAAGCCGCGCAAGGCGCATGAGCACCTCTGCGCGCACACCTGCGGGAAGGTTTGTCAATAAATTGGCGGCCTGATCCGGATGCAGATGACCAATGATCAAAGCCAGGGTTTGCGGATGCTCGTTGCGCAGAATCTGTGAAAGCAGCTTGGGGCTGACCGATTCCAGCTCGCGGAAGGGCGCGGGACCGGTTTCAAGGCTCAGGGAGTCCATAACGTACTTGGCGGTTTCAGGATCAAGGTTTTTGACCAGCAGACGCTTCAGCGTGTCGCTGCCGCCCGTGATCATATCCACGCCTTCAACCAGCGATTCATGGAACTCGCGCAGCACTTCTTCGACTGTTTCGCGCGGCACAGGCTCCAATTCCACGATAGCTCTGGAGATGTCGGCTATTTCCTGCCGGTCCATGCGTTTGAACACGTCAGCCGTGAATTTGTCGCCCATGGCGAGCAGCAGCACTGCAGTACGCTGTTTGCCGGTCAACTCCATCTCCCTACTCCTTCACCGAGATCCGCACTAGGCTGCTCGGGGTTGCTCATTCCTTGTCTGCAAGCCAGCGCTTGATAAGCCGCACGGCCTGATCCATATGCTGCTCGGTAATGTGGAAGAGCCGCATTTTCAATTCCTCAACGCGCTGATTGCTTTCTTTTTGCGCAAGGCGCAAGGCCTTGAGCTGCGAGAGCGTCGAGCTGCTTTCCGTCAATTGACGGTTTGATGCTTTAGGCGGTAGCTGTTTCATCGTTTTTCATCCAGCCGCGCACCAGCATCACCACCTGCTCCATATGATTATCAGAAAGGGTGAAAATGTGCGACTTCAAGGCTTCAATATCTTTGAAAACCAGTTCATCGTCTTCTTCGTCCGCGCCGATTTCATCATCTGCCTTGGAGGCCTCTTCAAGAGCCTCATACAGAGCCAGCTGTTCTTCGGCTGCGGGCAGGCCTTCAAGCCCCTCAATCATTTCACCGGCTTCAACCTTGGGCCGGATGAGGGCCAGAACCACAGGCCGCACCACAAGCATGAGGAACAAGAAGGCCAGCAGCGCGTTGAGCAGGGGCTTGCCCAGCCGTTCGGCATAATCGGCCAGCATTTCGGCAAAATTGGGATCCTTGGGCGGCTCGGAATCCGTAAACGGAGCGGAGCTTACTTCCAGAGCATCGCCACGGGCCTTGTCCAGACCCACGGCATTGGTAACAAGCTGGCGCACTCGCTCAAGGTCATCGGCCTTGCGCGGCACAAATGTCCACGCTCCGCTGGTCTTTTCATACGTCCCATCGATAAGGACTGCAACCGTCATGCGCTTTAAATCGCCCACATTAGATACGATTTGCTGCTCTTCCTTGTTAATTTCGTAGTTGGTGGTGCGGGTTTCGCGGCTGCCGTTCTGCTGTGAAACAGATCCGGCTATGCCATCACCACGAAAGTTGGCGTCCGGCGAGCCGCCCTCAAGATTCGAGCGGCCCTGCTGGGTTTCTTCACTGCGCTGCTCGCTGCGTACTGCGGTTTTTTCGGGGTCAAACAGTTCGCGGCGGATGGTGCGCTGGCTGAAATCCATATCCACGTTGACCTTGGCGATAACTCGGCCAGGGCCAAACATGGGCTGCAACATTTCTTCAATGCGGCGTTCAAGGTTGCGCTGCACCTGCTGGCGGTGTTCCATCTGGGTGGTGCTTGCACCGGCGAGGCTGTCTGATTCCGGCTGATACAGCACCTTGCCGCCATTGTCTGAAATGGAAACATGCGTTTTATCAAGCCCTTCCACAGCCATGAGCATCATGTTGAGGATGGCGTTGATTTCTTTCTGGTCGGGCTTGAGGTTGGGCCGCTTGAGCTTGAGCACAACCGAGGCAGAGGGGGACTGGCGTTCTTCCACAAACAGGCTGCGGTGCGGAATGACCAGATGCACGCGCGCGCTTTCCACATTGGGGAATTCGCTGATGGTGCGCGAAAGTTCACCCTGCAAGGCGCGGGTGTAGTTTATTTTCTGCACAAAGTCGGTTTGCCCTACCTTGACCTTGTCAAAAATTTCAAAACCAATGCCCTGCCCCACAAGACCGCCTTCGCCTGCAATCTTGATGCGTTCATCATACACAACTTCCTTGGGAACAAGAATGGTTTTTCCGTTGTCCGTAAGCTGGTACATGACCTTGTCGGCCTGAAGCGACTTGATGACAACGCTGGCGTCTTCGGCGCTGAGGTTGGAATACAGCACTTTCAAGTCGGGCCGCGAGGCCCAGACAGAAAGGCCAATGGCCGCAGAGCTGATGAAGACAAATCCACCCAGAACCATCACGCGCTGCGCGACGCTCATTCGGGCCCAGACTGCCTTGATGGAATTGACAAGTTGCATAAGAAAAGCCGGCATATGGTTGCTCCTGCGAAGACGTGGCGTAATTCCGGCACGTTGGCCGGGCATATGCCCTGGCAAAGCAATTGCCATGCCACTTTTTAACACACTGCAATTACAGTATTTTTAAAAATGCCCGCCGACTCGTTCAAATTTGTGACACTGCGCCAGAAACGCCGAATCCCCCAGGGCAAAGCCAGTGGGGGATTCGGCGTTCAGGAGTATCACGCGCGGAAAGGAAAAGCTGGAATTTGAAAAATACACCTGCCCGGGCGTATCGCAACGTAAATAAACGCGCCGCGCCAGGCTGGAACAGGTGCTCACGCAGTTTCCTAGAACTGCATGCGGGAAATTTCCTTATAGGCCTCAAGCACCTTGCCGCGCACGGCAGAGGTCAGCTTCATGGCCATGCTGGATTTCTGCATGGTGATCATGAGTTCGTGCACATTTTGGGTGCGGCCTGCGGCAAAATCTTCGATGGCTGCATTTTTGGCGCTGTCCAGTTCGTTAACCTTATTGAGCGAATTTTTGATGGTGCCGGAAAAACTGTTCTGCGGCGTCACCGGCGTGTGCGCCTGCGTGGGATATTTGATAAAATCCGCTTGGGCGCCAAAATTTTCGCCCCGGTCAACGCTGTCACGCAAAAGGCTCTGGTCAAGAGTTTTGGCAAACTGGGTCTGGCCGCCGATGGAGCCGCCCTGCTGCAGGGTGCTCTGCACCTTGCTGAAATTCTGCACTGCCTCGCTGTACGCCCGCATGCCAACTGCCTGAATGCTCATAACAACCTCCGCGCTCCAAAAAAAACTTTTTTATGCTGCAACCGTGGTCATACCTTAGGGGCTGCTTCCAAATAAAAGATTTTGCGCCGATGACAAAGGAAAGCAGTGTTTTTTTACGACAGGAGTGGACGCTTTCTGTCCATGCCTGGAGTAAAAAATGCTGGATGACGCAGTGATCGACCACAATAACTATTTAGTAACAGACCCTAGCGGCCAATATCCAAAGCCTTGATAAACATGCCCTTGACGGCATCCACCGTAGTGACGTTGGCCTCATAGTTGCGCTGGGCAGTCATGAGGTTGGCCATTTCCTCAACCACGTTGATATCGGGGTACATGACGTAGCCTTCCGCATTGGCGTCAGGGTTGCCTGGTTCGTACACCCGCTTGAAGGGCCGGTTGTCCATGGTCACGGCAGAAACACGCACGCCCTGGACCGCCCTGTCGAGGGCCGAGCGCATGTGGATGGAAAAAGGATCATCCACATCAGCCGTTTGCTGCACCACGCTACGCCGACGGTACGGCCCGCCCTGGGGCGTGCGCGTTGTCTTGGCGTTGGCAAGGTTCATCGAAATGGTGTTGATGCGGGTGCGGTCGGCTGCAAGGCCGGACGCGCTGATATCAAATGCCGTCATGAAGTCCATGGCTTCCTCCTACACTGTCCGCTGCCGGGGTTCTTATGCCGCGTATGGAAGCGGCGCGGCTGCGGGCAAAAATCAGGACTGCTTGCCATCCTGGATGATGTTGTTCAGTCCTTCAAAAGACTTGCTCATCACCTGGGTAAGCGCTGTGTACTGCAACTGGTTCTTGGCATGCTTGGCCATTTCTTTATCAATATTCACGCGGTCTTCGCCGTGAACAACACGCGGCTTGATCGCCATGTCCCATTCCGGCCCAAAAGAATCAGGCCTGAAAGCCGTGGGCATGTGAGAAGATTCCGTGCGGGTCATCTCCCCTCTTGCGTCAAGACCAAGGGCCGATTGCAGCTCTTTTTCAAAAGACAGTTCGCGCGGCTTGTAGTTGGGCGTCTCCACGTTGGCGATATTGCCCGAGATAACGTTCTGCCGCTGCAACTGCATATCCATGACCTTGCCCACAAGGCCTATCTGCATATTGAACATTGATTTCATACTACGTACCCCCGTGGTTCACGGAAATCTGCTTGCCAAGTCTTTAGCAACAAGCGTTCCACAGCATAAAAATCATGTAATTAAAGCATGTTAAAAAACAAAGAACGGGCAGAGGGTCGGTATTTTGACAGACGCAGGCAGTTCCGCCAGGCCAGACCGCAAGCGCAAAAAAAAACCGCCCGTAAATCCGGGCGGGGTCAATCTGCGGGAATGGACGAACTGCGGCTTACAGTTTCATCTGTGCGTCGGTTACGCCCAGAGCGCGCAACTGCAAATAGATGCGGGCGCAGGCCTCCGCATCCGAACCGGCATGGTGGTGGTTCAGCGCTATGCCAAAGTAGGCACTCACGCTGCTGAGCTTTTTGGAGGCAAGCGGCAAACTGCGGCGGGAGCCTTTGAGCGTGCACAAAAAAGGCGCACGGGGTTCCTGTACTCCCACTGCATGGCAACTTGCGGCAAGCACACGCTTGTCAAAGGAGGCATTGTGCGCAAGCAGGCTGCCCGCCCCTTCAACAAAGGCCTCTATCTGCGGCCACAGTTCGGCAAAAGTGGGCGCATCCTTCAGCATGGGCCAGGTCAAACCGTGGATCTCGGTAAACATCACGCGCGATGACGGCGGCCTGATGAGACTGTAAAAAACATCGGTCACACTGCCCTGCTCAATACGAGCAAGGCCCACGGCGCAAGCGCTGTGGGCCGAGTAGCCGGAAGTTTCAAAATCAATAGCTACACTACGGCTTAAATCTG